>JBCCWM010000171.1:0-8933 GCA_039193505.1 Pseudomonadota bacterium
CTCGAACCGGTGGCCGTCGGCTGCAGGGCATGGCGACAGTCGTCCGGCGCCGGCGGAGTGTGCCGACGGACGGCGACGGCCTCGTTCTGCGCGCCGTGAGCGGTTGAGCGAGGCTCCGTCGGTCCCGTCCTTGTGTCGTCGACCGTCGCGCGCTTCCGGCCATTTCGCAACCGTCTTCGGATTGACCCCGAGCTCCCGGATCAGCTCCGCGGTCGAAGCTTGCGATCGCTGCATCGCCGCTCTGACGGCGGGCGCCGCTCTCGGCGCATGCGGGCATTCGCCTGTCGGTCAATGGGGTCGTGGCGCTCCCGTGACGCACTCGGCCCGCAGTGTGTCCGTCCATTCCATCGAATGGATCGCACCATCAAACCGTGGGATCAAACAGCTAGGCCGCCTTCCACCCCAGCATCCGCCGCACGGCACCGACATAGAGCTGGTTCGGCAGGAGCCCGATCGCCCGCAGCATCAGAGCGAAGCGGCGTGGGAAGGCGATCTCGAAGCCCGGCCGGCGGAGTCCCGAGACGATCCGCTCTGCGGCTTCGTCGGTGCTCATCAGAAACGGCATCTGGAACTCGTTGACCGAGGTCGCCTCGGTCTCAACGAAGCCCGGATTTATCACCGAGATGCGCACGCCGAGATCGACAAGGTCCATCGCCAGCGCCTCGCACATCGCGATGAGACCGGCCTTGGTCGCGGAGTACACCGCCGCGTCCGGCAACCCGCGATACCCAGCCACCGAGGCTGTGATCGCGATGTGCCCGGTCTTCCGCTCAATCATGTCGGCGAGCAATGGAGCAAGTCCGTTTGTCACGCCCTCGAGGTTCACACGAAGCATCTGCCGGGCCGTGTCCGCGCGGAAATTCGTGGCCCGCATCGGCGTGTAGACGCCCGCGTTGAGGATCGCGAGGGCCAGTGGTCCATTGGCCCGGATGGCCGCCACGGCGGCCTCCATCGCTGCCTCATCCGTCACATCGGCGGGCAGGGGCCGGATTTCGCCGCGGAGTGGCTCAGCTTCGGTCTGCAGCGCGCGGAGCGCATCGGCTTTGCGGGCGGTCGCGTAGACGCACCAACCGTCGCGGGCGAGGCGGAGCGCGACCGCCCGCCCGATCCCGCCACTCGCCCCTGTCACCCATGCAGATCCGTAGGATGGTCTGGCAATGTGGTTGAAGCTCACGCACTCACCCAGAGGGGCGCCATCTCGCCGCCGCGCGAGCGCAGGACGAAGCGCGCGGTCTCGCCGCGGGCATCGAACTCGCTGCCGACCCACTCACCGCGGGCATCGTAGAAGAGGTCGAGCCGCCCGATGTCGCCCCGGCACGCGAACTTGGTCGCGGAAATCGGCCCGGTCGCGGCCTGCACGATCGTGGAGCCCGCGCGACTGACGCTGACATTCATCGGCGTGCCGTCCTGTGTGGAAATCCAAACGGGACGCGTCAGAAACTCCTGCGCCCAGTAGGTCGTCGTCGCGGGCTGCCGGGGCACGACGCCCGAGAACCGCGTCCCCTGCACCTGGATCACGCCGGAGGATTGCTGCGCCTGAACCCGATGCGCCGTCCCGTTGTCGTTGGTCCGCGCAGCGAGCGTCACAAGGCTGCCCCGCCGCCAGATCTCCCGGCTCTCGATGTCGTAGCGGTAGACCGACATACCGAGCATCTTCACGACGATGTCGCAATCTATGTCGACTTCGACCTCGTTGCCACGGCGGATCACCCGGATCTCCTGCTCGCCGATCCGGGAGCGGCCGCGATAGAGATCGAAAAGGCGGCGGCTCTCCGATGCGTGCACAGCAGCAGCGGCAGCGGCGGCGAGCGCGCCGCCGATCATCGTCCGACGATCAAGCATGTATCACCTCGAGAAGATGTTGAGGGCCCGGCTCACCGGCCCGGTGAAGCGCATGCCGCCCGCGAGCACGACAAGGCAGTAACATGTCTCGTCCCCCACCACGCGCGGCTGGTGGTCGTGGTTCTGATCGGCAATCGCCACGTCACCGCGGCGATACTGCACGCCGTCATCTTCCATGATCCCCGACAGGATCAGCGTCGCCTCGTCGGCGTCATGGGTGTGGTGGGGCATTGTCCGACCTGGACGCACGCGGAGGACACTCACGCTTTCGGCCTCGTAGCCGGAGACTTGATGCTCGTGCACGCCCGGCATCCGAAAGCGCCAGCGGATCGGGTCGGAGACCTCGATTGCCTGGCGGAGCGGTGCCGGGAAGGGCAACGCCGGGTCGAGCGGCTCGCGCGCGGCCGGCAACGGCTCAGGCTCGTCGAGCATTGCGAGCGTCGCGGCGAGGGACGGGGCACTCGCATCTTCTGCTGCGCCCAAAAAGGCGCCCGATACGGCCTCGAACACTGCCACTGTTCGCCGACAACTCGCACAATAGGTCAGATGTGACGCCACCAGGAGCGTCATTCCCTCAGACAGCGTGCCTGCGGCATATGCAGCCAGGTATTCCCGCGAAGGATGTGTCAGCGACATCGTTGGTTCCATAACTCTGCTCACAATGGGATACGGCGGGATGCTGTCCGCAGATCACCCGTGAGGGCTTTTCTTTTCTTGACCTCCGACGTAACCCGCCCGGTGACCGAGGCAACTGGGCAGATTGCGTGATTGACATTTTCGTTTACGGACCCCTTGCCGATCCCGTCGTCCGCGCGGCCCTCCTCGGGGAGGCGCGCCGAGCCAGCGCCGCAACCCTAGCAGATCACAGCGTTCAAACCTCTCCGGATGGCGAGGCGGCGGTCCTTGTCAGTGCCCCGGGGGACGAGGCGCATGGGGTTCTGCTGGTGTCCCCGTCCGATGCCGATGCCGCCCTGGTCGCGGCCTTCGGCGCGGGCGGGGCCGCGTGGACGGACATCCATTTGGACGGCGCTGCCCGGACACTCCGGGCCGGCCGCGGGGCGGGGCCCTGGTCACGCGACATGTGGAGGAGCACGCAACGCGATTTCGACATTGCCCGCGCGACGGAGCTTGCGCTCAGCGGCGGGGCGGGGATCGGCATTCCCCGCCGGGCGATCGGCAGGCTTGCGGCGGGCACGCCAGCCCCGGCCGGCTTGAGGACGGATCCGGGCCCGAACGCCATCCGCGATCTCGAGAGGGAGCGCGTTGCGGAGGGGTTTTTTGCCTACGACGTCCTCACATACCGCCATCGCCGCTACGATGGCAGCCTCAGCGACACGATCCGGCGCGAAGTGTTTGCCACAGGGGACGCCGTCACGGTTCTGCCCTGGGACCCGGCGACCGACCAAGTCCTCCTGATTGAACAAGTGCGCGCGGGGACGCTGGCGCGCGGCGAGGCCAATCCCTGGAGCCTCGAGGTCATCGCCGGATCTCTCGATCGGAGGGAAACGCTTGAGGAGGCCGCCCGGCGCGAGGCGGAGGAGGAGGCCGGCCTCGCCCTCGGAAGATTGGTCGAGATCGGCGCCTATTACTCCAGCCCCGGCGCGCTGACAGAGCACGTGACAGGCTTCATCGGCGAGGCAACCCTCGCGCGGGCCGGTGGTGTTCATGGCCTGGCATCCGAGGGCGAGGACATCCGGAGCCTGATCCTCTCCTTCGCTGAGGCGATGGCCGCCGTCGACCGCGGCGAGATCCGGAACGCGCCCGCGCTCCTCTCGCTTTATGCCCTCAACCGCCAGCGCGCGGCGCTCGCCACGCGGTGGGGCTACGCGCTTGCGGGCCGCCAGGGGGGCGACTAGGCTCGCCGCCAGACCACCGAAGGAGAAGGCGATGGGGTTGCGACGCAATTTTGCGGAGGCGGTCGGCAATACGCCGCTCATCCGGCTGACAAAAGTCTCCGAAGAGACCGGGTGCGAGATCCTCGGCAAGGCGGAGTTCCTGAACCCCGGACAATCCGTCAAAGACCGCGCAGCACTTGGCATCGTCAAGGCGGCCCTCGCCGATGGGCGTCTCAAAGAGGGCGGCATGATCGTTGAGGGCACCGCGGGCAACACGGGCATCGGCCTCGCGCTCGTCGGCGCCTCGATGGGCTTTCGGACCCTGATTGTCATGCCCAACACCCAAAGCCAGGAAAAGAAGGACATGATCCGGATTGCGGGCGCTGAGCTGGTGGAAGTGCCCGCTGTCCCCTACCGGAACCCCAATCACTTTGTGCACTACTCCCGGCGGCTCGCGGCGGAAATGGAGAAAGACCACCCGGCCGGCGCGATCTGGGCCAACCAGTTCGACAACACCGCAAACCGCCAAGCCCATATCGATACGACAGCGCCCGAGATCTGGGCCCAGACCGAGGGCAAGGTCGACGGCTTCATCTGCGCGGTCGGCTCCGGCGGGACATTGGCGGGCGTGGCCGCGGGCCTCCGCGCGGTGCATCCGGGCGTCAAGATTGGCATCGCCGATCCCGAGGGCGCCGCGCTCTTCAGCTACTACACCACCGGCGAGCTCGCCTCCGAAGGCTCGTCCATCGCGGAAGGGATCGGTCAGGGGCGGATCACGGCGAACCTCGAGGGGCTTGCCGTCGACCATGCCTACCGGATCCCCGACAGCGAAGCGCTGCCCCTGGTCTTCGACCTCCTGGAGGAGGAGGGGCTCTGCCTCGGCGCGTCGTCCGGCATCAACATTGCGGGCGCCGTCCGGCTTGCGCGGGACCTCGGCCCCGGCAAGACCATCGTCACGATCCTCTGCGATTACGGCACCCGGTACCAGTCCAGGATCTACAACCCCGCCTTTCTCGAGAGCAAAGGGCTGCCCTTGCCCCACTTTCTGACACGCCCCACGCGCGAGATCCCGCAGGTGTTCGAGGAGGCGTGAGCGACATGCGGCTCGGCCTCTTCATCGGCGCCCTTCTGGCGCTGATCGTTGCCTTGCCGGCGCATGCGCAGACCACGGGCGACCCCGGAGAAATGGGGCCCACGACGCCCCTCTGGCAACAGATCGTGGGCGAGGCCGATGCGCTCCTCTCCGATGAGGAGGCCTCCGAGGAGGCGCTCGACCAAATGCGCGCGCGCCTCGCCGAGCAACGCTCGGTCGCGGCCAATGCCGAGGAACGGGCAGCGCTCGCCGTCGCCGAGACCCGGGCCGAACTCGAGGTGCTCGGCCCGGTCGAAGACGGCTTCACCGAGGCGGAGGAGGTCGCAGCCCGCCGCGCGGAGCTCACTGAACGGCTCCAGACCCAGCAGGCCACATTGGTGACCGTGCAAGCGATCCGCAGCGAGACGAGCGCGGCCCTCGCCCGGATCGAGGCGCGGGTGATCGACGATTTTTCCGCACGTCTCGTCACGCTCGGCCCGTCACCGCTGCGCCCTTCGCTCTGGCCCCCAGCGGCGGTTGCGACGTTGACTTATCTCGGAGATCTCCGCGCCGAGGTGGAGCGTCGCTTGGCCTCGCGCTTCCTGCGGGAGCGGATGCTGCGCGCGCTCCCCTTTGCGACGTTTCTTGCTCTGATTGGTCTCGTTCTCGTCTTTGGAGTGCGCAACAAGCTCGTCGGCTGGGTCTCAGCCTTCATCGACCGCCACAAAGCGATCCGTGCGCAGGCGGTCGCAGGCATCCTGCTCAACATCGCCCGACTGCTCGTCCCGACAATCGCTGCCATCCTGATCATCACAGCGCTCGATCAAGTCGCCCTCTTCGGTGCGCGCGGGCAAGTCATCATAGGCGCCCTTCCGGGCGCTGCGGCGACCTTGATCCTTGCCTTTTGGATTGGCCAGGCAGCGTTTTCCCCTGCGATTGCGCGCGACCGAGTGCTGCCTGTTGCCGATGACATGGCTGTGCGGGCGGCGCGCACGACGCTCGCTCTCGGGTGGCTCGTTGCGGTTCACTTCATCCTACAAGCCATCCTCGATGCGCAAAGCAGCCTGCCGGAGGTCCGGGCGGTCCTCACGTTCCCGGTGATCGTGCTTGCGTCTCTCGGCCTGCTCGAACTCGCGCGTGTGGCACGGCCGCACCAACCGCCTCCGACCGAGGATGATGCGCCCGATGCCTTCGACCTCGGCCTTTTGCGCGCGCTGCGCCGGATCTCCTTCGTGGTGGCGCTGGTTGCGCCGGTGCTCGCCGCGGCAGGCTACGCGGCGCTGACGGAATACGCCCTCATAAACTGGATCGTGACGCTTGGGCTCGTTGGCGCCGGGATCGTTCTCTTCCATATCTTTTTGGCCCTTCTCGAGGCTGTGTTCGGCGTTGACCGGCGGGAGAGCGAGAGCGGCTCGTTCGGCCTCCTGCCCGTTCTCGCCGGCTTTGTGATCCTCTGCGCTGGCCTGCCGATCGCAGCGCTGATCTGGGGTGCTCGGGAGAGCGACCTTTTCGCGGCTTGGGTGTTTCTACGCGACGGGTTTGCCGTTGGCGACAGCAGGATCTCGGCTGGCGACGCCCTCCGCCTGATCCTGATCTTCGCACTTCTCGTCTCGGTCACCCGCTTTCTGCAGGCCGTCCTCCGCCGCGCCGTTCTGCCGCGGACGGGCCTCGACATCGGCGGGCAGAACGCTCTCGTCACCGGTGTCGGCTATCTCGGCATCACATCAGCCGCGCTCGCCGCAATCACGGCCACCGGCCTCGATCTGTCGAACATTGCGCTTGTGGCCGGCGCGCTCTCGGTCGGCATCGGTTTTGGCCTTCAGTCGATCGTCTCGAACTTCGTGGCCGGCATCATCCTCCTTGTCGAGCGCCCGATCAAACAGGGCGACTGGATCGAGGTCTCGGGCTATTCGGGATATGTGCGCAAGATCTCCGTGCGCTCCACGCGGATCGAGACCTTCGATCGCTCGAACGTCATCGTTCCGAACCAGGATCTGATCGCAGGCACCGTCCTCAACTACACCCACGGCTCGATGGTGGGCCGGCTGATCGTCAAAGTGTCCGTGGCCTTTGGCACCGACACCAAAGCGGTGGAGCGCGTCCTTCTGGAGATCGCCCAATCCCACCCCATGGTGCTGCGCAACCCCGAGCCCGCGGTCCTCTTCATGGGGATCGCCGCAGACCGCTATGAATTCGAGATCCGGGCCATTCTCCGCGACGTGAACTGGGTCCTGAACGTCCGATCCGATCTCAACCACGCCATCACCCGGCGCTTCTCCGAGGAGGGGATCGTCGTGCCCCATGTCCAAACCGACGTCCACGTCCGGAGCGTGGCATCCGCCCCCCTCCAGGAGGCCGCCGAATGACCGAGCTTCTGTTCCGCGCCGACCCGTATCTGACCGAGGCCGAGGGCCACGCAACCCACGTGGACGGGGGCCTTCGACTGGATCGCTCGATCTTCTACCCAACGGGCGGGGGTCAGGCCGGCGACCGGGGGCGCCTGTCCTGGGACGGCGGAGAGACCCCGGTCGTGACCACGATCAAAGCCGGCACTGATGTCGTCGTGGTCCCCGAAGACGGTGCGCCGCTGCCCCCCGCGGGGGCCGCCGTCCGTCAGCACCTCGATTGGACCGCCCGCCACCGGATGATGCGCCTTCACACGGCGCTCCACCTTCTCTCCGTGGTCATTCCCCGCCAAGTCACCGGCGGACAGATCACTCCCGAGAAGGCCAGGCTCGACTTTGACATGCCCGAAGCACCCGAAGACAAGGTCGCCATCGAGACCGCCCTCAACGCGCTTATCGCCGCAGATCACGCAGTGAGTGAGACCTCCATCACCGATGAGGAGCTCGCTGCGAACCCGGGTCTCGTCAAGACAATGTCTGTCAAACCTCCGACCGGTGCCGGACATGTGCGCCTTGTGCAGATCGGGCCGACCGACGCACCCGTCGATCTCCAGCCCTGCGGCGGCACACATGTCCGGACCACGGCCGAGATCGGCCCCGTCGCCCTCGGCAAGATTGAGAAGAAGGGCCGCCAGAACCGCCGTGTGACAGTCCTCTTGCGCGCCTGAGCCTCCATCACCGCCGACCTCCACCAGCCTGAGCGCAAGCGACGGGGTCGGTCGGGGCAGTCGGTCGTCAAAACCATGCAGCCGACGGAAGGCGGATCGCCATGTGACCTCTGCAGTCACCCCCAGCATCTCCTTCACGGGGAGTTAGCGTTTTGCTCAACGAGAGGACGGGACGGGTGAAGAGATCGACGCGCGACGAGGAGCAGGTGATCGCGAGCCTGCGGGAGCGGGAGGCAGACGGGAAGACGGCAGATGTGTGCCGCAAGCACGGGATCGGTTCGGCAAGGTTCCGCACATGGAAGGCGAGGTATGGCGGCATGCAGGTGAGCGGCGCGCGGCAGCCGAAAGCGCTCGAGGCCGAGAACGCAAAAGCTGAAGCGCCTCTATGCCGAGGCGATGCTCGACAGGCCGGAGGAGGACAAATCGATCCGGTGGATCGATTTGCCGAGGGCCGGTCTGAAGGATCTCCTGGGTCAAACGTGGCGACGCCCGCTGCCAAGCGGGCAGCGGGCGCGCGTCGGGTGGAGCGCCATCGGAAGCGCGAGCGGCGGGCGTGCCACCTCGTCGGAGCGGATCGGAGGACGATCCGCTGCTGGTGCCAAGACCCGGGCGACGACGCCCTTTGCGATCGCATGAGAACGGCGCCGGTTCGGCCACAGGCGGCTGGATGCTGCGCCAGGAGGGCTCGGCCGTGAACCGCAAGCGCACCCGGCGGGTCTGCCGCGAGGACGGGCCGACCCTGCGCAGGCGAACAGGACGGAAGAAAGCCGTCGGAACGCCGCGCGCCCCGATTTGGGTCGAGGCCGTCCCGACCGCGCGACGGTCGGTCGATGTCGTGCACGAGCGGCTCGTTGCGGGGCGGCGTCCGCGCATCTGTATCGCACCGGCGGAATCTGCCCGGTTTAAGCCGCCGATTTGAATGCCTCGGTTGGTGTTCCCATGGCAAAGGCCCGGTGCGGGCGTTTGTGGGTGGAGACCTGGATCCGGTCGCCTGCGGCTCGGGTCGCGTGGGACAGGCTCTCGAAACGCTGGCTATGGACAGGCGGCTCTTTCAGGGACCGGATCGGGCGCTCCAGCATGGCGTTCCGCTGTGGAGAGGGGGGCGTGGTGA
>JBCCWM010000172.1:0-8898 GCA_039193505.1 Pseudomonadota bacterium
ATGCCGGTCAGCGCGAGACCACCCAAACCGACCTCGGCAGCTCGCCTTACAGAGCGCGATCCTCCAAAGGGCCTCGCAGAACAGCGCGGCCCAAGCCGGCCGCTCCCGTCCCACCATCCACAGTGCCGTGGCAAGGGAGGAGCGCCGGGGGAGGCGCGCCCGTGGAGGCCCCTGCTGCTGCGCCTCACCTATGGATCTCGCCAGTCCGAACGGATCATGCGCGCCGCGGTGTGAGCGTGGTTGCCGGGGCGGGTCGAACGCTGTAGGCCAGCCCCATGCTCGACGCGACCGACGAGATCCATCCGCTGTTCCGCGGCGCACCGCAAACGGTAGAGTACAACAAGCTCCGGAAGCGCCTCGTGCGGGAGACGCGCGCCGCCATCGACGCCTATGGCATGGTCACGCCCGGGGCGCGGTGGCTCGTGTGTCTCTCGGGGGGCAAGGACAGCTATACGCTGCTTGCCGTGCTCTATGAGCTCAAATGGCGCGGGCTTTTGCCGGTCGATCTTCTGGCCTGCAATCTCGACCAGGGCCAACCCGGCTTTCCAGCCGGGGTCCTGCCCGACTTCCTGGCGGAGCGGGGCGTGCCGCATCGGATCGAGTATCGCGACACCTATTCGATTGTGACCGACAAAGTGCCCGCGGGTCGCACCTATTGCGCGCTCTGCTCACGGCTCCGGCGCGGCCATCTTTACCGTGTCGCGCGGGAGGAAGGTTGCGAGGCCGTCGTCCTCGGCCACCATCGCGACGACATCCTCGAGACGTTCCTCATGAACCTCTTCCACGGCTCAAAGCTCGCCGCAATGCCCCCGAAGCTCCGGAACGACGAGGGGGATCTCCTGGTCCTTCGGCCCCTTGCCTATGTGGCCGAGGAGGATTGCGAGCGGTTTGCCCGTGCGATGGCGTACCCAATCATTCCTTGCGACCTCTGTGGCAGCCAGGACGGGCTCCAGCGCCAGCAGATCAAGGCCCTGCTCGACGGATGGGAACGGGCGCATCCGGGGCGGCGCCAGAAAATGTTCCGCGCACTGTCGAATGCGAACCCGAGCCACCTCCTCGACCCGCGTCTTTTCGATTTCGAGGCGCTGACGCCGCTCGCCCCCGGCTCAGATTGAGCGAACCGTCTGGCTTTTAACGCCGATTTAGGGATTGCGATGCACTGCTGCGCGGGGGCGTTTTGGCGGGAGCTGTTTTGTGCGAAGCCATGACTTTGTAGCGAGGGTCGGCGTTCGCGCGCTTTTGTTAGGTATTTTTGCGGGCGTCGTGGCCCTTTATCTCGTGCAGGGCGCGTTGTTCGATGCGATGGAGCGCCACTCCGACGCGCGTGTTCAGGTGGTGCAGGCGGTGGGTCTCACCGAGCTCGCGTCGAGCCTTGCCGAGGCGCGCACGTTCGAAAGCGGTGCGATCCGGAGCGGGATTGAGAGCGAGCTCGACAGGGCCCTTGCGACACTCGAGGTCTTTGGCGCCTGGGCCGCGCGAGAGATAGCGTCGCCCGATGTCGCGGACGCCTTTCCGGCCTATGCCGAGGCCCTCCGCGGCGATCCTGCCTCTCTGGGGACGACGGCACGCTTCAAAGTCACCATCGCGACCCTCGCCTCGGATCTCAGGGCGAACCGCGCGGCACTTGCCGATCGGATCTGGCTGGTGCAGGCATCGGCCTTCGCGCTGAGCGTCCTGCTGACCGGGCTCGGCGCGCTGATGGTGCACCGTGCGCATCACGCGCCCGCAGCGGCCAACACAACGAGCCAATCCGAGATCGACCGGTTCACAGGCCTGCCGACGGCCGAAGCCCTGGCTCTCCGCCTCGACCCGGGCATGGCGTCGCTGGCGGAGCACAGGCCGACGAGTGTGGCCGTGATGCTCAAGTTCGTCCCGGTCGGGCGCGCGATTGTCACGCTCGACGACACGGTCTTTCGGGAGCTCATGCGAGAGATCGGCAAGAGGCTCTCGGCAAGTGTTGGCGACGCCGCCGCGCTGGCCTTCTGCGGTCAGGGGATTTTTTGCTTCGTGCAAAAGCGCGAGGAGCCCGACAGCGCCGACAAACTGATCGCAAAAATCTCCGATCAGTTTGCCGATGCTGTGCCCGTCGGGTCCGCGCGCTTCGCACTGCGCCTGCGCTACGGTCTCGCCCATGTCGAAGCGGACGACACAACCGCGCGTGTGCTGGCCCGTGCCCGAAAGGCGCTGGACCACGCCTTTGAGGCCGATGCGGAAGCCCCGGTAACCTACACACCCGAGATCGGCTTCGCGAGCGAAGAACGCGAGACCCTCGCGCGCGATCTTGTGGCCGCGCTGGAGCGCGGCGAAATCGAAGGCTACTTCCAACCCCAAGTCCATCTCGGCACCGGCCGCGTCCAAGGCTTTGAAACCCTCGCTCGGTGGCATCACCCGACCCGCGGCATGGTCTCGCCGGGTGTGTTCATGCCGATTGCGGAGACCCATGGCCTGGAAGACATGCTCGGGCGCATCGTCACAGCGCAAGCGATCCGCGCGCTCCGCTCTTGGGACGACGCAGGCTTTGGCGTCGCGCAAGTGGGCGTCAACTTTTCCGCCTCGCAGCTCTCGAACCCGAAACTCGTCGATCTGATGAAGTGGTCCCTCGATGAGGGCGACATCGCGCCGCAGCGCTTTGCCGTCGAAGTGCTTGAGAGCATCACTGTCGATGGCGACAACGACCCGGTTCTTGGCAGTCTAAAGCGCCTGTCTGCCCTCGGGTGCCGCATCGATCTCGACGATTTCGGCACTGGATTCGCCTCCATCTCGGGCCTCCGCCGGTTCAATGCGGATCGGATCAAGATCGACCGCTCCTTCGTCACTGAGCTCCACTACAACACCGACAACCAGAAAATGGTCACGGTGATGGTCAACCTGGCCAAGGGCCTGCGCCTCGATGTGTTGGCCGAAGGTGTGGAGACGAAGGAGGAGGCGACGATGCTGCGCCGTCTCGGCTGCAACCTCGTCCAGGGCTACTACATCGCCAAACCCATGCCGCTCGATGCCACACATTCTTGGCTGGCGGAACATACGCGCAAGTGGCAGGAGCGACGTGAGGCGGGACGCTCCGTCGCGGTCTGACCCTGGCCCCCTTCCGGCCTTGACCTTTCGCCGTCGGCCTTGTTGAAACCCGAAGACGGCGCGGTGGAGGGGCTTTATGGACGATCAGCAAAAGAACCTGATTCTTGCGACCGCCCTAAGCTTTCTTGTCATCTTCGTGTGGTTCATCCTGTTCCCACCGCCGGCGCCCGGCCCGACGCCGGCCGACCTGCCGGTGGCCGAGGATGGCACGCTCACCCCGCCCGCCCCGGCCCCCTCCGATATCGTCGAGCTTCAGCCCCGTGAGGACATCCTCGAAGAGAGCGCGCGCGTCGCGATCGAGACGCCGCGGCTGAGCGGCTCCGTCTCGCTCCGCGGTGGCCGGATCGACGACCTCAGCCTCACCGACTACCGCGTCTCCCTCGCCGAGGACGCGGAAATTGTCACCCTCCTCTCTCCGTCGCGAACATCCGACCCCTACTATGCGGTGCATGGCTGGGCGCCCGGCGCCGGCGGTGGCCTCAGCGCAGACCTCGTTCCCGGCGCCCTGACGGAGTGGTCCGCCGCGCCGGGCGCAGCTTTGTCGATCGGCCGGCCGCTCGAACTCACCTGGGACAACGGTGCTGGCCTCCTCTTCACCAAGACGATCGAGGTCGATGCGAACTACATGTTCGCCGTCACGCAGACCGTCGAGAACAGGGGAGACACCGCACAGCGCCTCTATCCCTACGCAATTCTCGCCCGAAAGGGCGAACCGGAGCTTCGCAGGTTCTTTATCCTCCATGAGGGCCTGATCCGCGCCGTCGATGGCGAGCTGAGCGAGGAGGGCTACGGCGCGATGCGCGACTTCCCCGTGCAAGCGCGCGAGGGCACGCCGGCCGACACGGTCAGCGCGGTCGAGACCGCCTGGATCGGCTTCACCGACCACTATTGGATGACGACGCTCGTCGCGCCAAGCGCGACAACGGTCGAGACTGTGGCAAAGTACGTGCCCCAAATCGACACCTACCAGACCGAATTGCGCTACCCGGCCGTTGAGGTCGCGCCGGGGGCGGAGGCCAGCCAAGTCTCCTACGTCTTTGCCGGCGCCAAGGAGTGGGAGCAGATCCGAGCGTATCAGAACCAGCTTGGGATCGGGCAATTCGTCGATGCGATCGACTGGGGCTGGTTTGCGTTTCTGACCAAGCCGATCTTCATCGCGCTCCACTATCTCAACCTTTGGATCGGCAATATGGGCTGGGCGATCCTGGCGCTGACGCTGGTGATCAAAACCATCCTCTTTCCGCTTGCCTGGAAATCCTACGTCTCGATGGCTCGGATGAAGGAACTCCAGCCCGAGATGGAAAAGATCAAAGAGCGCGTGGGCGACGACCGGCAGAAGCTGCAGCAGGAGATGATGCAGCTCTACAAGGACAAGAAAGTCAATCCTGCCGCCGGCTGTCTGCCGATCCTCGTTCAGATCCCGATCTTTTTCTCGCTCTACAAAGTGATCTTCGTGACGATTGAGCTGCGCCACGCGCCTTGGTTCGGCTGGGTCACCGATTTGTCTGCGCCCGATCCGTCGAGCTTTATGAATCTCTTTGGACTGATGCCCTGGGGCACGCCGGGGCCCGAGAGCCTCTTTGCGATCTTCTCGATCGGCGTGCTGCCCATTCTCATGGGCTTCACCATGTGGATCCAGATGAAGCTGAACCCGGCGCCCACCGACCCGACCCAGGCGATGGTCTTTGCCTGGATGCCCTGGATCTTCATGTTCATGCTCGGCACATTCGCGAGCGGGCTCGTCCTCTACTGGAGCGCCAACAACGTCATCACCTTCGCGCAACAGTACATAATAATGCGCAGCCAAGGGGTGAAGCCCGACATTTTCGGCAACATCCTCTCCAGTTTCCGACGAAAGAAGCCGGCCGAATGATGCATGTCGCCTCCCTCTACCGTCACCCGATCAAGGCGATCGGCCACGAGCGATTGGGGGAGGTTGTGCTGACCCCGCGTGCCCGCATGCCCGGAGATCGGATCTGGGCCGTGGCGCACGAGGGCGCACGCCCGGTTGAGGCCTGGGCACCCTGCGCGAATTTCGTGCGGGGCGCCAAATCCGCATCGCTCATGGCGGTGAGTGCCGAGACAACACCCGAGGGGCTCCGCCTCACCCATCCGGAGCGCCCTGAGATCACCGTTGATCCCGAAACCGACGGAGATCGACTTGTGGAATGGGTGCGCCCGATCTGCGACCCGGGCCGGGCGGCGCCTGCCAAACTGGTTCCGGCCCCGGGCGGCATGACGGACAACGAGGCGCCGTGGCTCACGCTTCTGTCCCACGGCTCGCGCGATGCGCTTGGCCGCGTGGCGGGGCGCGCGCTGTCGCCCCTCCGCTTCCGCGGCAACATCTGGATCGAAGGCGCCGAGCCTTGGGCGGAGCTCTCCTGGATCGGACGTACGCTCGAGATCGGCGATGTCCGCCTCCGCGTCACCGAACCGGTCGAGCGCTGCGTTGCCACGCATGTCGATCCTGAGACAGGCCGGCCGGACGCGGATCTCCTCAAGACGCTCGAGACCACCTATGGCCACCGCGACTTCGGCGTCTTCGTGGAAGTGATCGCGGGCGGGCGCGTGGCCCCGGGCGACACTGTGACCTTGCTGTGATCGGGCCGGACCCGGACGCGCTTCATCCTCTCCCGAATGCCCACAGGGTCGTGTTCCTGAGGCCGCTCGCCAAGGGGCGCCCCAATGTCGAGATCGGCCGCTATACGTACTACGACGACCCCGATGAAACGCTGTCCTTTTTTGAGCGGAACGTCCTCCACCATTATCCGTCGGATGGCGATCGCCTCCGCATCGGTCCCTTCACCGCAATCGCAGCCCATGTCACGTTCATTATGAACGGCGCGGCGCACAGCAACAGCGGTGTCTCAACCTACCCATTCGAGATCTTTGGCAATGGGTGGGAGGCGGGGCACATGCCGGAGTTCTACCCGAGCCGAGGCGATACGATCATTGGGGCCGATGTGTGGATCGGACACGACGCCCTGATCCTGCCGGGCGTGACCGTGGGGCCGGGCGCCGTCATCGGCGCACGCAGCGTGGTGAGCCGGGACGTGGCTCCCTACACCGTTGTCGCCGGAAATCCGGCAGAGGTCGTCCGTCACCGTTACGATGCGAGCACAACAGCCGATCTCGTCGCCCTCGCCTGGTGGGACTGGCCCGTGGAGCGGATTGCAGCACATCTGCCCGCCATCCGACAGGGCGACGTCGCGGCACTGAGCCAATGAGCCCCGAGCTCTTTTCGCTCGCCCCCGATCCGGACGAGGCCGAAGCTGCTGCGGGCGCTGCGCTTGTGGCTCAGGGCGCCGACTTCCTGAGGGGCGTCGTGGCGATGTCGGGTCTGCCGGCACCTGATCGGCTCGAAGTCTGTTTCGCAGGCCGCTCAAACGTTGGAAAGTCGAGCCTGATCAACGCGCTGACCGCCCGGCGCGCGCTCGCCCGCGCTTCGAACACGCCGGGGCGCACGCAGGAGATCAACTACTTCACGCTCGGTCCGATCTACCTCGTCGACCTCCCGGGGTATGGCTACGCCAAGGCACCCAAGCCGGTCGTCGCCAAATGGCAGGCGCTGCTCAAGTCCTACCTCGCGGGCCGCGCCACGCTCCGCCGTGCGTTTTTGCTGATCGACAGCCGGCACGGACCGAAGCCCGTCGATGAGGACATCATGAGCCTTCTGGACAGCGCGGCCGTCACGTTCCAGGCGGTTCTGACCAAGATTGACAAGCCGAAACCGGCAGAGCGAGAGGCGTCCATCGCCGCCCTCCGCGAAAGCCTCGCCCGCCATCCGGCCGCCTATCCCGAGATCGTTGCGACATCCTCCGAGACCGGGGCGGGTCTGCCGACGCTCCGCTCGATCATCGCGGATATGGCAGCCGGGTGACGGTGTAGGCCGTGCGAAGCTGCGCCGCCTGCGCCAAGGCTTCTGCGCCGCGCCGGGCCTCGATCGTGGTCAACGGCCCAACCCAAAAGCGGCGTCCCACGCCCGGCGCCCCGGTCTCTCGCGTGTCGTAGCCCAGCCCCCGGAAATAGTCGGCGAGGGCGACCCGCGTTGGCCCGTCAACCGTCAGGCCGGCATGAAGGTACTCGGGCACCGAAAGCTGCCCGGCACCCCGCCCGTTGAAGGCCTGCATCCGCGCCGCCGTCTCACCAAGATCGGGCAAGTCAGAGAGGCGCACAGCGCAGGAGTACTGCCGAAGGCCGCTCACAATGATGTCGGTCCGGTCAAAGGCCGCAACCTGCGTCCCGATCACCCGCGTTGCGAGCGCACTGTCGTTGCGCGAGGTGATCAGCTCCCGATCGTAATCCCTCAGAAGTTGGAGGCAGCGCGCGATCCGCTCCTCTTCCGTCAATCCACCACCACACGCCGCCACAAAAAACGCGAGCGTCAGAGCGATCCAGCGCATGTCCCGTCTCCCCTCATTACAGCGCCCGCTTTCGGCTGGCAGCTCCCATCGAGGGAGCGTACAACGCCACCGCTTGCAGGAGGGTAAAATCATGGCGACTGAGGCGTGGACCGCGACCGCACACACGCTGGCGGAGGCGCTGCCCTATCTTCAGCGCTATGACGGCGCTGTTGTCGTTGTGAAAGTGGGCGGCCACGCGATGGGCGATGCCGCGGAAATGACCCGGTTTGCACGCGACATCGTGCTGATGAAGCAGTGTCGGATTCAGCCCGTTCTTGTCCATGGCGGCGGGCCGATGATCAACGCGATGCTCGAGCGTCTCGAGATCCCGTCCGAGTTCGTGAACGGGCGCCGGGTGACGACGCCCGAAGTGATGGATGTCGTCGAGATGGTGCTGGGGGGCTCGGTCAATGCGCGGTTCGTCGAGGCGTTGAATGCCGCTGGCGGGCGCGCTGTCGGGCTGACGGGGCGCGACGCCAACCTGATGGTGTGTGACCGCGCGCTCGGCCCGGGCGACACAGACATCGGATTGGTGGGCCATCCGGCCTCCGTCGACACGCGCGTCCTGAAGACATTTCTTGCAAGCGATCTGATCCCTGTGGTCGCCCCTCTCGGGGTGGGCCGAGATGGCGCAAGCCTTAACGTCAATGGCGACACGGCGGCCGGCGCCATCGCTGCCGCGCTCAAGGCGGATCGGTTTCTCCTGCTCACGGATGTGGCGGGGGTGAAGGGGGCGGACGGGGCGGTGATGAGCAACCTCTCGGCCGAGACTGTGCGCGATCTGATTGCCGAAGGGGTCATTGCCGGGGGGATGATCCCGAAAACCGAAACCGCGCTCACAGCGCTTGAGGGCGGTGTGCGCGCTGCCGTAATCCTCGACGGACGGGTGCCGCACGCCTGTCTTCTCGAGCTTTTCACAGAGCATGGGGCTGGCTCGCTGATCCGCCTTTAGGCCGAGGCATTCGGCACAGTTGACGGACCCCACGCACCACGACATCTGAGGGGGATGGAACATGAAGCCATCATCCGCCTCGCGATCTTTCTCAGCCTCTTTGCGCTCCTTGCGCTCGCCGAGGCGCTCCGCCCCAGGCGGCCGCGGCGGCACACCCGCGCGCAGCGCTGGACGACGAACTGGGGGATCGTGATCCTCGACACGCTGACACTCCGCCTCGTGGCGATTGCGGTGCCGCTCCTCGCGATTGGCGCAGCGCTCGATGCTGGCGTGCGGGGCTGGGGCTTTTTCAACGCGGTCGGGTGGCCCATCTGGCTGGAGATCCTCCTGACCGTTCTGATCCTCGACTTTCTGATCTGGGCGCAGCATCTCGTGACCCACAAAGTGCCGCTTCTCTGGCGCGTGCACCGGGTCCACCACGCCGACCCCGACATCGATGTCTCGACCGCGATCCGTTTTCATCCGATC
>JBCCWM010000173.1:0-8846 GCA_039193505.1 Pseudomonadota bacterium
ATCGACACGCCGTGCCGCTGCAACACCCTGACTCCATGACATCTTCTCCTGTCATCATCCGCTCTCCCCGGTCTTGGAGAGAACCGCAACAGCCGCCGCCCCTTTCCAACCGGCGACCCAGGGGCACTCTTACTTCGGCGCCGACCCCTATCATGTTAGGCTGAGCGCAGCGGCATCCAGGGTTCGTGTTGACCTGAGCCAATCAAGGCGAATGCGTTTGTGACAAACTCGTTCGCTTAGGCCGTGTCCCAAGAAAAGGGCGTCCCTCGAGGCCCGTGGTCTGGTTCAACCTTTTCGCCTGGTTGGGTCGCTATGCGGCGCAATCAACTTCGCCGCCGCTGCCGAACAAGCTCGAGGCGTTCCTTGAGTGGACAACCGTCGCGTGATCAACTGCGTTCTCTGGCGGTTCCGGACCGGCACACCCTGCCTGGAGCGATGCGAGCCAGCGCTTTACGCTCTAAGATCGCTTTGTTCGGTGGCAGCAGGCAGGTGTCTGGACGCTGGGTCAATGGCTTGCGACAGCGACATCCTGACGACCGACGGCTCCTGCGTGCGCCTCCGCCACTGCGCCCTATTTCGGCATTGGTCCGAGCGGCGCTTGGGAGATCGTCTTGGTTCGCGACCTGAAGAGACGGGGGCTGACCCTCAACTCGATTGCGCGAAGGTGGGCTCCGGATACAAGACCGTCCGGCGCGGTTTCGGGCCGACGGCCGACACCGAGCGCGACCCGGTCGAGCGCAGGATCGCGCCGTTCGAGGCTTGCCTCCGGCAGAGCGTGCCCGATGCTCGGACCTCTCGGCGAAAGGCCTCTTGCGCGAGATCCGCGATCTCGGGGGCTGCGACCCGGCCTCGACGGCTCCCTACGCGACGTGAGCCCGGTGCGGCCCCAGGGCTTCGAGCGGCGCGTCGAGACGCCGCCGGTGCGCCTGGCACAGGTCGAGGAGGTCGCGATCATCACCGAGCCCGGCCGTGTCCGGACGCTCTCGTCGGTCTCGGTCGTTCTCGGGCACGCGCGCGGGTGCTTGGGCCGCTTCTGCGCCTCCCGGGACCTGTGGACTGTTCGCCGATGCCATTCGCTGCCTTTGAGGCGGTCGGTGGGATCCTCTTCGACTGCATAAAGACCGCGACAAACGGCACGGGCAGGCCATTGATGGGCTGTTGACTTAAGCACACGGGCGAAGGACGGCGTGATCGCCCACACCGCCTCGCCCGTCACTCGCTCGGCCGCAACGGCTGCGCCCGCGGATCGACATGGCCTTCGAGCGAGACCCAAAGGCAAGGTGGAGACACAGCACCGCTCCGTTCGGCAGGACGTCGTCCTGGCGTGCACAGTCCGCAGCCTCGACGGTCGCAACGCTCAGCTCGACGCCTGGTGTTCCGAGTTTCCCACCTCGCGCGTCCCCGCCACCACCGGCCGGCTCGCAGAGGAGGCACCGAGCCGGGTCTCGCTTCCCGCGATCCCCTGCAGCGCGGTGCTGACTGTCGAGCGGCGGATCACTGCGGACGGCACGGCCTCGGTCGCCGGCACCCCGGACCGGTGCCCGACCGCGCGCGGCGGTGCCGTGTGGGGGTCCAGAGCCACCCGACTGAGCTGCGGATCTTCGAGCACAGCCAGTTGATCGCCGGCCCGCCTCCTCGAGGGCCGCGGCTATCGTCGGATCGATCCCACGCATCGCAAGGACCGCCGGCACAGCCGGTGGCACTTCCGGGAGGCGGCCTGCGCTGCGATCCCGGGGGCTGCGGGCAGATCGGCGTGCGGCTCGCCTCGGGAGGAAGGGCACAACCGAACGCATCCGCTCGAGCCGCGCCGGCCGTCGCCTGCCGCGGGCGCCAGACGCCCTTGACCGCATCGAGCAGCGGCAAGAGACTGGCGAGATCTGTGCTCTCGGCGCGACCGACGATCTTTGCCCGATGAGCATGCCACCTGAGAGCGCATGGGGATCGGTGCCGTCAGCGAGAGGACGGTCATCACGGCGGCGCGCGGCATCGGCCACGCGCCGAGACACGCGGGCGCGGCTCAATCATTTTGGCTCACATTACTGAGAACAGCGGACCGTGCGGCCAAAGCCCGCACGGACAACCGAAAGGTGCTAAGCCTCGACTAGGTGATCGCCATTGCTGTGGCGATCATTGTTCCGACGAGGATTCCGTACACCACCAGGAGCGCCGGCCAGGAGGCGCGTCGGTCGTTGAACTCGCGGATCAGCTTTTCGCGTGTGAGCATACCACCCTCCAGGCATAAGAGGGCGCACCTCCAGCCGCCCATGACCCGCACGTAGCGACCGAGTGCCACCAAATCAAAGGTTTTCTTGCGACATTCCAATGCTTTCTCGTCATGCCTCGGTAACCGTTTTTGCATGCCTGGCGAAGATGTCGTGCCCACACGTCAAGAGGTCGGTTCCGGCCCGTGCACATCGGGTCAGGCTCACTCCACCGTGACAGACTTCGCCAGATTTCTCGGTTGGTCGACGTCCGTGCCCTTGGTCACGGCGGTGTGGTAGGCTAGGAGCTGCGCCGGCAGGGCGTAGAGCATAGGCGCAACGAACGGATCGACCCTCGGCATGCGGAGTGTCGCCCATGCGCCGCCTCCGGCCTCCGAGAGCCCCTTGGCGTCCGAAATCATGAGAACCCTGCCGCCGCGGGCCAAAACCTCCTGCATGTTGGAGAATGACTTGTCGAAGAGCTCGTCCGATGGCGCCATGACGATCACGGGCACATTCTCGTCGACGAGCGCGATCGGTCCGTGCTTCAGCTCGCCGCTCGCATAGCCTTCTGCGTGGATGTAGCTGATCTCTTTGAGCTTCAGCGCCCCTTCGAGGGCCAGCGGGAACATCGTTCCCCGCCCGAGGAAGAGGACGTCCTCGGCTCGGGCGAGGTCGTGGCAGATCTCGCGGATCTTGGGCTCGAGCGCCAGCGCGTCCGCCATCGCGCCGGGCACCGTCCCGAGCGCGGCGAGAAGCTCCGCCTCCCGTGCGGCATCTATCTGACCCCGCTGACGTGCGGCAAGCAGGGTCAGTGCGGCGAGCGTCATCAACTGGCAGGTGAAGGCCTTGGTCGAGGCGACGCTCACCTCGATCCCGGCATGGATCGGCAGCGCGCGGCCGGCCTCACGCGCCATGCTTGAGGTGTCGACATTGACCAGGGCCACGGTCGTCGCGCCTGCGCCCTTTGCGTAGCGGAGCGCGGCGAGGGTGTCTGCGGTCTCGCCCGACTGGCTGATGAAGAGCGCGAGCGTGCCCGGGCCAAGCGGCGGCTCGCGGTACCGGAATTCGGAGGCGACATCGACCTCGACCGGGATCCGCGCCATCTGCTCGATCCAGTATTTTGCGACGAGGCCCGACAGAAAGGCGGTGCCGCAGGCAACGATCACCATCCGATCGAACGCGGCAAAGTCGATTTTATCGCCGGGCAGCACGACGGAAAGGCCGTTCGGTCCAGTGTAGTGTGAGAGGGCGTAGGCCACGACCGAGGGTTGCTCGTGGATCTCTTTGGCCATGAAGTGCTTGTGCTCACCCTTCTCAGCGAAGGTGTTCTCGGCAAGGACAGTTCTCACGGGCCGAGACACCGTCTCGCCCGTGCCGTCGAGGATCCGGGCGCCCGCGCGGGTGACAACGGCCGTGTCGCCTTCCTCAAGATAGGCCACCTGGCGGGTCATGGGCGCCAGGGCCAGCGCGTCGGAGCCCACATACATCTCGCCCTCACCGTAGCCTATGGCGAGGGGTGCACCGCGGCGGGCGGCAATCAGGAGATCTTCCTCGCCCTCAAAGAGCCAGACGAGCGCGAAGGCCCCCTCCAGGCGGGCGAGTGCCGCTCGAGCCGCGGCCTCGGGCGTCAGACCCTGGGCGAGGCCACGGGCGGTCAGCTGCGCAACGGTTTCGGTGTCGGTGTCGGTCTCGAAAGTTACCCCCGCGGCCTCGAGCTCGGCGCGGAGCGCGCGAAAGTTCTCGATGATCCCGTTGTGGACCACGGCAACCGGCCCGGCGCGGTGGGGATGCGCGTTGGAGAGGTTAGCGGCACCGTGCGTTGCCCACCGCGTGTGGCCGATCCCTGCGTGACCGCGGAGCGGCTCCGCCACCAGGAGGTCCGAGAGCGCGGCAAGCTTGCCGACGGCGCGGCGGCGCTGCATCCGGCCGTCGTTCAGCGTCACGATGCCGGCGCTGTCATAGCCTCGATACTCAAGCCGCCGCAGCGCATCGAGGATGATCGGGGCCGCCTCGTGATCGCCGAGAATGCCAAAGATGCCGCACATGCACGCTCTCCCGCTTACGCCTTGTTTCCTTTGGCTTTCTGCGCGCGGAGCTTGGCCATCATCTCGCGCCCGCGCCCGCCCTTGGCCACTTGTCGCCCCCGGGCGAGGGCGAGATCGCCCTCCGCCACGTCTTCCGTCACGACCGAGCCGGAGCCGATCACCGCGCCGTCGCCGATCTGGACCGGCGCGACGAGGGCCGCGTTCGAGCCAACGAATGCCCCCTCGCCTATTTCAGTCCGGTGCTTGAAGACACCGTCGTAGTTGCAGGTGATCGTGCCTGCGCCGATGTTGGTGCGCTCCCCGATGGTGGCGTCGCCGATATAGCTCAGATGGTTGACCTTGGCGCCCCGGCCGAGGGTCGCGGCCTTGACCTCGACGAAGTTTCCAACGCGCGCGTCCTCGCCTACATCCGTCCCGGGGCGGAGCCGCGCGAAAGGACCGATGACCGCGCCCTCGGCCACGTGGCAGCCCTCGAGATGGCTGAAGGCGCGGATCTCCGCGCCGGTTTCGATGGTCACTTCGGGACCGAAAACGACGTTTGGGCCGATTTCCACATCGCGCCCGATCACTGTGTCATAGGCAAAATAGACCGACGAGGGCTCGGCGAGGGTCACGCCCGCCTCCATTGCATCCGCGCGCGCGCGCGCCTGGAACACCGCTTCGGCCTCGGCGAGATCGCCGCGCGAGTTGACGCCGAGCGTCTCTTCCTCCTCGCAGATGTGGACTGCGGCCCGCAGCCCCTCCGCCCGGGCGATGGCGACAATGTCGGTCAGGTAGAACTCCCCACTCCGGTTCTGGTTGTCGACCCGACCGGCGAGGTCCAACAGGCGCTGCGCATCCGCGCAGACGACCCCCGAATTGCAGAGGTTGATCTCAAGCTGGTCGGGCGTCGCGTCCGTCGCTTCGATGATCGCCTCGAGCCGGCCATCGGCTGTGATCAGCCGGCCGTAGCGGCCCGGCTCGGCCGCCCGAAACCCGAGCACCACAATGTCATGTCCGGCCGCTCGGAGACCAAGCATCTCCTCGAGCGTTGCGGCCGCAATGAAGGGCGTGTCGCCGTAGAGGACGATCGCCTCCCCCTCAAACCCCTCGAGTGCCGGAGCCGCCTGGAGGACGGCATGCGCCGTCCCGAGTTGCTCTGCCTGCTCGACGACGAGCGCCTCTTCGGTGAAGTTCAGCGCTGCGGCCTGAACGTCCGACGCGGCGTGTCCGACAACGACCACCGTCCGCTCCGCCGCGATCAGTTCGCCCGCGCGCATCGCGTGATAGAGAAGCGGAGCGCCCGCCAGTTTGTGGAGGACCTTCGGGCGGTCGGAGTGCATCCGAGTGCCCTTGCCTGCCGCCAGAACGATGATCGCCGTGCCCATGCCTGCCTCCGTTCGCTGCCCTTAACAGCGCCATCTCTCAGCCGCCACTCAGCACGGATAGATTTGTGTTTCAAATCCTGTCATCCGTGTGGCGGCAACGCGACAGGAGGGCCCGTGCGCACCGCCATTTTCGATCTCGACGGCACGCTCGCCGACACGTCTCTCGACCTTCTGGCTGCCGGCAATGCTTGTTTCGACGCGCCGATCCTCTCTGCCGAGACCGATCGCGCAACCGCCTTCAATGGCGGGCGGGCGATGCTCCGTCTCGGCTTCGCCCGTCAGGGTCGCGCGTGGAGCGAAGCGGATGTGGAGGAGGGGTACCCGCGCCTCCTCGCGGCCTATGAGGGCGCGCTCTCGCGCCACACGACGCTCTTTCCGGGCGTGCTCGAGACGCTCCATCTGTTGACTGAGGAGGGCTGGCGTCTCGGCGTCTGCACATTGAAGCCCGCCTATCTCGCCGAGGCGCTCCTCACCGATCTTGGGGTCCGCGACCGCTTCCACGCGCTCCTTGGTCAGGACAGCCTGCCCGTCAAAAAGCCGGATCCGCGCCACTTGATCGAGACGGTTCGGCAAGCGGGCGGCGACTCAGCGCGCTCCGTCCTGGTGGGAGACAGCTCCACCGATCGTGAGACGGCGCGTGCCGCCGGCGCCCCCTCGATCCTGGTGACTTTCCGACCTGCGGGGATCGATGTGGCAGCGCTGGCGCCCGAAGCGCTACTCGAGCGGTACGAGGACCTGCCCTCGATCCTCGAGCGGCTGGTCCCATGAGGCTCGCTGTCTGGTCGGGCCCGCGGAACCTCTCGACGGCCCTCATGTACAGCTTCGGTGCGCGCGCCGACTGCACGATCTGGGACGAGCCGTTCTATGCGCCCTATCTCGCAGCGACGGGGATCGACCACCCGCTCGCGGCTGACGTGCTCGCGGAGCACGACGCCGACCCCATCTCTGTCGCGGAGCGGTGTGCAGCGCCGGCCCCGACGCCGCTTATGTACCAAAAGCACATGGCCCATCACCTCCTCCCCGGGTTTCCAACGGATTGGATGGCGGCGTGCACACATGTTCTCCTCCTCCGGCACCCGGCACGCGTGCTGGCGAGCTACCATGACCGGCGGCAAAATCCCGGTCTCGCGGATATCGGCGCGGCGGATCTCGGGCGGGTGGCCGAGTTGGTGGAGACAGCGACTGGCCGCCCACCCGTGATCATCGACAGCGCCGACATCCGCCGGGCGCCGGCAGCGGCCCTTTCCGCCCTCTGCGCCGCGGTTGGGCTCATCTACGACCCGGCCATGCTCTCCTGGCCCAAGGGGGGACATGCGGCCGACGGTGTCTGGGCGTCTCATTGGTATGCGGCCGTCCACGCAAGCACCGGCTTCGCCCCTGCCGAGGGTCCGCTGCCCGCGCTCCCGCATCGACTGACCCAAGTGCTGGTCGAGGCGCTGCCGCACTACGAGGCCCTCCACGAGCGAGCGCTCCGGATCGAGCAAACCGGCGGCACGTGAGGGAGAGCGCGCCGCAAATGCAATATGCCTCTCAAGTGGCACGTGCGATCTCCGGCGAGTGTGCGCGAGAAGGCTTGGTCCGTTCAGCGGCACGATCCGACAGCCGCCCGGCGACTTAGGCAAGCGCCCTGCTCCCCGGGGTGCACTGAAGGGACAGGTCGAGCGAGGCCAGCCCGGCACGCAAAGAGGGTGCAGAAAGTGCGTGCCCCGGTGGGAGGTTGATTTTCAAAGCGCCGACAGGCCCTGGCCGACCGAGCCCGATGACGCGTCGGGTGTCGTGCCCTCGGAGGAGCAGGTCGCCAGGCGCGGTTCGCCCGTGGCAACGAATTGGAACCGTTGCACTCAGGTGGCAGCCTCTGCCTCGACAGATCGGACCCCACCATCCACCCCTCTCGGCAGCACTCCTCTGACGCACTCGCCCGGTCGCGAACGAAGAGGATCGGTCCCTGGACCCAATCCTCGCCAAGGTCGGATGGGATCGCGACACTGACTGCCCCGACCAGCATGCAAGGAGGACCGGCCCACCGGTGGGGGCGAGCTCGCCAAATGGCGGCACCTTCAGAACAGAGCCGTCTCCACGCCTGCCGCCCACCTCTGCCCACGGCGCCGGCACGGCGATGCGTGCCGCCCCGTGCTCCGACCACACCTCGCCCTGAGCAGCATGGCGCCGCAAGCACCTTGCCTTCCGGAGAGATCCGCTGCATTAGGGCGCGTCACGGGGCGTGGCGCAGCCTGGTAGCGCGACGGTTTTGGGTACCGTAGGTCGTAGGTTCGAATCCTGCCGCCCCGACCAAGCGCGCAGCCGCATGCAAACACGACACCGCCTAAAAGTCTCTTTCGAGTCTCACGATCGATTGCGAGACACACCGCTCTCCGACACCTCCATACCAGCTTTGAGACGGAACGTTGCGGCGCCCCCGCAAGCGACCTGTTCCATTTTGACCAGAGGCACTATGAGTGGAGAACTGGCGGAGCATAGCCAAAACACCACGCGGCCCGACGCCGGACGAGCCCCCACTCGTCGGACGACCGCGCCCTTTGCTCTCAGCCGTGAAGAGCTTTGATTTGTGCCCTCCCCTCGGGCGCGTGCAACGCGGCTCACCTTTGGGAGGATCTCAGTGCGATCCGGGCGATCTGGGATGGGGCGAGGCGACACCCTGCTCGGTGTCAGAGGCCCTGGGCTAAAGAGCTGCCGGATCGAAGCGGGTAGCTGGCTCAGTTGGTTGGTATGAGTCTGCTGCGGTCGTGCAGTGAAGCCAACGCCAGGTTTCGATGGTTTTGCGCATGGTCATTTCTTGTTGCTTCAGGATGACCTCTCCTGATTAGAAGTAGGTTTTCATGCCCTCTTGTCGCGGCGATGATTGTCATGATGGACGAAGGCTCCGATGGCTCGCTCGAGAGCACTCGGCAGGACGGAACTCGCCAGGACGATGCGGTCCTCGAGCGTCTGATGCCAGCGCACGATCTTTCCTTGGGTCTGCAGGTCATATTGCGCACCACGCATATGATACATCCGTCGATCTTCTAGCCAGTCAGACAGGCCGCATTGCTGTCCGTCGCGATCGTCTTTGGGACATCTGATTTGGTTTTGGACGGGGGAGTGTCTGGCTCTGTGGCACCGCCAAGGGGGGGTGGCGAGGCGGGTTGACGCGGTGAGCGGTCGATCCCGTGGGTCAGTCGGGGCGCGCACCCGGACCAGGGAGAGCGCCTGCCGAGACAATCGTTCAAGAC
>JBCCWM010000174.1:0-8838 GCA_039193505.1 Pseudomonadota bacterium
CGCGTAGGGCAGCACCACATGCGCGCCGTCCAGATAGGGGATGTCGTCGTCATAGGCATTGCTGTCATAGAGAAACCCGCCATGCGCCTTCAGGAGGTCGCGCGTTTGCGGCGACGTGGCGGAGCGGGTGTGCCAGCCAACGGGCGCAACCCCGGTCACCTCCTGGATCGCCGCGTGGGTCCGGGCGATGATCTCAGCCTCTTGCTCCGGGCCCATGCCGGCATGGGTCTCCCACCGCCAGCCATGGCACGAGACCTCGTGCCCGCGGGCGACGGCATCTTGCATCAGCCAGGGCAGCCGGACCGCCGCGCGCCCGCAGGTCGAGAAAGTCGCGCGCACGCTGTGCGCCTCGAAGGCCGCAGCGATCCGCGCGTAGCCCTGCCGCGGGCCATAGCCGAAATGGCTCTCCATGCAGGGATCCGGGGCGCCTTTGACCTCCTCAATCGCTTCGTAGCGCGCTTCGTTGCGCTCATCGCCCTCGGCGATCGAGAGCTCCGCCCCCTCCTCGACATTGACCACGAAGGACACCGCCAGCCGCGCGCCATCCGGCCAGGGCGGCGGGGGCTCCGCCCCCCAATATCCCTTGAGATCGCGGCTCATTGGATCATCCGGTTGAGCCCGACTGTGCGGGCGCCGATCATCAGAACGATGATGGCCAGCAGGATCAGACCTGAGGAGATCGCCGCGAGCGAAGGATCCGGCTGCTCTTCAAGGTATTGCAGCATCTTGATCGGCAGGGTCTTGTTGCGCGCGTCGGTCAGGAAGATGGAGATCGGGTAGTTGTCCATCGATGCCAGAAAGGCGAAGAGACCTCCGGTGAGGTAGGCCGGCGCCAGGGTCGGCACCAGCACCTTCAGGATCGCAGCCGGATAGCTGAGACCAAGCGTTCGCGCGGCATCGACCAGGCTGAAGTCGAACGCCTGCATCGAGGCCAGAAGCGTGCGCATCACAAAGGGCAGCGTGATGACGATGTGGCCGAGGAGGAGGGACCAGTACGCGTCCCGAAGGCCGATCTCCCGAAAGAACTGGAGGAGGGCAACGCCGAGCACGAGCCCAGGCATCATCAGAGGGGAGACGGTGAAAGTGGCAATCGCCTCCCGCCCCTGGAACTGTCCGCGCGTCACGGCGATGGCGGCAAGTGTCCCGAGGACCAGCGAGATCAGCGTCGAGACGATTGCAAGGTTGAGCGAGAGGGTCACCGCCTCCCAGAGGCCCGAGCGTCGCTCGAGCGAGGCGTACCACCGCAGCGACCACTCGGGCGGCGGCAGGGTGTAGACGGGCGACGAGGTGAAGGACGCGGCCACCGTGATCACAATCGGCAGCATCAGAAAGACGATGCAGGAGAGGGCCACGGCCCAGCTGAGCAAGAGGGCGAGGCGGTCCGTCGCCGTCATCGCCGTGCCCCGAGGCGGCTCGCCAGCCAGCTCGACCCCAGCACCACCGCAATCGCGATCACAAGAAGGATGGAGGAGATCGTGGCCCCGAGCGCCTCGTTCCGGAGATAGAGAAACGAGCGGGCCGTTAGCATCGAGAGGGTCTGCTGACGCTCCCCCACGATGAGGGATGGGATCACGTACATCGAGATCGCGAGCGAGAAGGTGAAGGCCGAACCCGCGACGACCCCCGGCAGGCTGAGCGGCAAGGTGACGTTCAGAAACCGGAAGACCGGCGTCGCGCCGAGGGAAGCCGCCGCCTCCGGCAGGCGTTGGTCCATCTGTCGGAGGACCGCGTAGATCGGGAGCACCATGAAGGGCAGAAAGACATTGGCCGCACCGATGATCAGTGCAGTCTCGGTGAAGAGCATGCGGATCGGCGCATCGGTCAGGCCGAGCGACATCAGCGTGTCGTTGAGAACCCCGCGTGTGCGGAAGAGGATCGACCACGCAAACGCCTTGACCACCACGCCCACCGACATCGGCAGGACCATCGCGACCAGAAAGACCGAGAGCCAGACGCCCTTGACCCGCGCCATGATCACTGCCGTCGGATAGGCGATCACAAGCGCCAGCGCCGTGGTCAGAAGGGCGACGCGGAGCGTCCGCCAGAGAACCGTCAGATTGAACTCATCCGCGAAAAAGGCCCGGTACTCCGCAATCGAAAACTGCCCGTCGATCTGGAAGGACTCGAGAAGGAGGAGGAGCAGGGGCAGCGCGTAGATCACCGCGAGGAAGCTGAGGCCGGGCGCCGCGAGAAGGCCGATGCGGCTCATGCGGTGGCCTCGTAGACCAGCGTGTCCGCCACGCTCCACCCGAAGGTCATCGCCTGGCCCGGCGCAAGCCCGCCCTGAATGCCCGGCACTTCGCAGAGCAGCCGATCCTCGCCCTCGGCCACGCCGTAGAGCTGGGTTTTGGAGCCGAGCACCATCGCATCGGCTAGCGTGAGCTCGAGCGTGTTCTCCCCCGGCTCGGGCGCAATCAGCTCCGGCCGGATGCCGATCACCACGCTCTGACCGACGGGCCGCGCGCCGGGCGCCGTCACCGCGCCGAACTGGGTCTCGATCCGCGCGACCCCGCCGTCGGACGCCGTCACGTGACCGTGGAGGCGCGTCGAGAGGCCGATGAAATCCATCACGAAGGGCGTTGCGGGTCGGGCATAAAGCTCCGCCGGGGAGGCGAATTGCTCAATCCGTCCGGCATTCATCACGGCAATGCGGTCGGAGACGCCCATGGCCTCCTCCTGATCATGCGTCACGAAGATCGCCGTCATGTCCCGGTCGCGGAGAAGCGTCTTCAGCTCCACCTGCATCGCCTCGCGGAGTTTGCGGTCGAGGGCTGAGAACGGCTCATCCAAGAGGAGGAGCACAGGATCCACGATCAGCGCACGCGCGACCGCAACCCGCTGCTGCTGCCCGCCGGAGAGAGCCGCAACCGGGCGCTCGGCAAACTCGGTCATCCGCACCCGGCGGAGGGCCTCCGCGACCCGGGGCGCGGCGTCGGCCTTTGGCACGCGGCGGGCGCGGAGGCCGAAGGCGACGTTCTCCGCAACGCTCAGATGCGGGAAGAGGGCGTAGCTCTGGAAGACGACCGAGATGTTGCGCCGATGCGCCGGCACCCGCGTGATCGTTCGCCCGTCGAGGACGACTTCGCCGGCATCGGCTGGCGTGAGGCCGGCGATGATGCGCAAGAGCGTCGTCTTCCCGCACCCGGAGGGCCCGAGGAGGGAGACGAGCTCCCCCCGCGCGACGGCGACGTCCAGATCCGACATCACCGACGTGGCCTTGAACGCCTTTCCGACACCGACGACGTCGAGGTATTTGCGTTCGCCTGTGGTCTGGCGAACGGCGCCGTCCATGGCTCAGAGCGCCATCAGCTTGTCGAAGCGCTCGATCCAGGCGCGGCGGTTGGCGGCGACAAAGGCCCAGTCCGGCGCGTAGATCGGCACGCCTTCCGGGATCACGGCGCCGGCGGTCACGGTCGTGTTGGCCGGGACCGAGGACGCGAAATCGGCGATCGCTGCTTGCAAGGTCGGCCCGAGCATCTCGTTGACATACGCCTCTGCGAGCTCCGGGTTTGGCCCGCCATTCACAAGGCAAATGCCCGAAGGCATTGCGAAAATCCCTTCGGCGGGCGCCGCGAGATCAACGGGCACCCCGGTCGCCTTCCGGGGCAGTGCATAGGACGAAAAGTTGCCGGCGAGCATGGTGATCTCGCCCTGCTCGAGCAGGTTAAAGGCCTGGCTCATCGTGGTGTAGACCGAGAGGAGGTTCGGCTTCAGTTCTTCGAGCTTTGCGAAGGCGGCATCGATCTCGTACTGCGCTTCGGCAAAGGGCTTGCCGGAGCCGAGCATCGCCGACATGAAGAGGGTCCACATCCCCTCGGTGTTCTGCAGCGACGGAATGATAAGCTGGCCCTCTGCGGCCTCCGACCAGAGTTCCGTCCAGGACGCGACGCCATCGGACTTGAAGTCCGTGTTGTAGGCCACGCCGGCCCAGGGCTGCACGTAGTTGCACCACATCCCGTCCATGTGGACCGCGTCCGCCCGCAAATCCGTCATGTTGGGCACCGGCTCGGGCGTGATCGGCGTCAGAAGCTCGGCCTCCACCGCCTGGATCATCACAGGGTCGTCCATCTGGACCACCGAGAGGTACGGGGCGTCCTTGTTGGAGGACATTTTCTCGAGATTCACGGAGGATTTCGTCCCCTCGAAAAGCACCTCCGCCCCGATTGCCTCCTTCATGTGCGGGACGACAATCTGCTCCATCCACGCGGTGTGGGAGCCCGCGCACCCGATCACCAGCTCGCTGCTCTGCGCCCGCAGAATGCTCGGCGCAGCCAGGGTCCCAATTCCCGCATAGGCTCCGGATTTAAGGAGTGTCCGCCGCGAAAAGGCACGTGAAGTCTTGGTCATGGCAAACCCCTGTTGCTCAGTCCGTTGTCTCATCGACAAATGGCATGCCATTTGCGATTCACCGAGTCCTGGCGTGATTGGGACCTGCAAATGTTGGCCGTGCTGCCGTGAATGAAGGCAAACGGAGCCCTGTGCCCGCAGAATGCGCACATGAGCCCCTTGAGGCCAAAGTGTCGACCGGGACGGTCCGAAAGGTCTCTGCTTCTGCGGCCGGTTCTGGGGGTGCGGATGGCTGCCTCACCTTTCGGCACCATGATGCGAGATCCATCGCTTGGGGCATGGCCGACGCGAGGACGCGACAGGCGGACCCGATGCGTGCGGTGCCCTCTCCCAGGCGCCGCACGCGCCAGCCGGGGCGCCCCACGGGCACGGCTCAGAGGTCCGGTTTGCGACGCCACTTGGTGAGTTGCTCGAACGCGTAGCCGAGCCGCAGAAGGTCGGGCTCGTGGTGCGGCGGGGCAATGATCTCGAGACCGACCGGTAGGCCGATATCGGTGAACCCCGCCGGCACGCTGATCGCAGGGATCAGACTTTGCGAGGCGATCACAGTGTTGGTGGGATAGGTCAGCGCCGGCCACATCCCGCGTTGGAGCTCATCATGCGGGGGCGACTGGATCTGAAGCGACGGGTAGCAGATCCCGTCGAGCCCGTGCTCGGCCATCAGAGCCACGATCAGGCGCTGAAACTCCACTCCGCGCACCACCTTGGCGTGGTAGTCCGGATCCTCCTCCGGTGTCTCGGGTGCGTCCTTGGCCAGGATTGGAATGAGGTCCAGGTTCTTGTCGTAGAGATCCGCCTCGTAGATCGAGCGGATCGTCGCGTAGGGCAGCGGGCGGCTCTGCAGGAACGTGTCGACGTCGTTGCGCGATCGCGAGACATAAAGGGACGTGTCGCCGATCCAGTCCACAAGGTTCGGAATGCTCAGCTCGACCACTTCGGCGCCCGCGCCCTTGAGGGCGTCGATGGCGGCCCGAATGACCTTGTTCACCTGGGCGCAGTCGGGGTTGGCCTCGTCCCCGTAGGCCTCGACGATTGTGCCGAACCGGGCGCCCTCCAGCGCGTCCGGGTCGAGATGGTCGGTGTAGCTGCCCGTGTGACCGGCGATCTTGGTGACGGAGGTGTAGGCATCCTTCGGATCATATCCCACCAGCACGTCGAGCATGGTCGCGATGTCGCGGACAGTGCGCCCCATGGGCCCGGCCGTGTCGAGGGGCACCAGAAGCGGTGAGAGACCGCTCCGGCTGATCATGCCGGGTGTCACACGGATCCCGCAGAGATTGTTGATGCTGGAGGGGAGGCGGATCGAGCCGCCGGTGTCCTCACCGATGCCCACAGCCACGAGATTGGCCGCAACGGCGGAGCCTGTCCCGCCGCTCGACCCGCCGCTGTCGCGGTCGAGGGCGTAGGGGCAACGCGTGATGCCGTGAACAGACCCGTACCCCCACCACGATGCGGCAAAGTCTGGCATCGTGAGCTTGCCGAGCAGGATGGCCCCGGCCTCGTGCAGCTTGGTGATGATCGTGGCGTCTTCGGCCGGCACATATCCCTTGAGTGCGGCGGAGCCGAAGCTCGTCTCAAGCCCGGCCGTCTCGGCCTGGTCCTTCACGCCGATCGGGATGCCGTGGAGCGGGCCGACAAAGGACCCGGTTTCGGCATACGCCCTGTCCAACTCCGCCGCACGCTCAAGGGCGGCCGGGTTCATCGTGACGAACGCGTTCAGTTCGGGGCCGGCCTTGTCGAGTGCCGCGATCCGGTCGAGATAGCCTTGGGTCAGTTCAACGCAACTCAGCGTTCCGTCGCGATAGGCGGCGTGGATGTGGCCGATGGTCGTTTCCTCGATCTCGAAGGTCATGGGGCATCTCCTTGGAAGGCGTGTTGCGTTAGGCCGCGAGCGGAGGTCTCTCACCGAGTGTGCTGTGGGCCGCCTGATACTGCTTGCTGAGCTGAAAGATGAGGCCCTCGCCATGGCTCGGGCCGGCGACCTGAAGGCCGACCGGAAGCCCCTCGGCATCGAACCCGATCGGCAAGGACGCGGCCGGATGTCCGGTCAAGTTGAAGGGATACGTGTAGGAGACCCAGCCGACCGGCCGCCTGTCGGGCCAGTCGGGCGGGGCGTTCAGGCCGACCGGGAAGGCCGTGCAGGGCAGTGTGGGCGAGATCAGGAGGTCATATGTCTCAAAGAAGATGCGGACCTTCTCGCGCAGGGCATAGCGCTCGAACACCTTGGTGTAGTAGTCGTGCATCTCCTGAGACAAGGCGGGGCGCAGCATGTCGAGGACACCGGGGTCGATCATGTCGGGCGCCGTCCGGATCGTCTCGCTGAGACGCGTTCCGGCGCCGGCATAGAACTCCGACATCCAGAGCTCGACCGGGTCGTCGAACACATGCTCGACAAGCTCGACCCGGTGGCCAAGGTCCTCGATCGACCGGGCGGCCGCAGCAACAGCGTCGCGGACCGCCTGAGTGGGGCGCGCGTATCCGAGGGTCGGGGAGAAGGCGATCCGAAGGGGCTGGTCGGCCGCGGTCAGCGCGGCAAATCCGGGAACGTCGCCGGCAACGGCGAAGGGGTCGCGCCGGTCGAAGCCCGAAATCACCTCCATGACCAGGGCCGCATCCTCGACGGTCCGGGTCAGCGGACCGACATGCGCCAGCGTCGGCGTGGCCGACACGGGGTAGACCGGCACGCGCCCGAACTGGCCTTTGATCCCGAAGAGGCCGGTCAGGGCCGCAGGGATCCGCACCGAGCCTCCCCCATCCGTGCCGAGCGCATAGGGCACGAGGCCCGCCGCAACCATGGCGGCCGCCCCGCAACTCGAGCCGCCGGGCGTCAGATCGGTGTTCCAGGGATTGCGTGTGATGCCGCAGAGCGGGCTGTCGCCGACCCCCTTGCAGCCGAACTCGCTGGTCGTCGACTTGCCGAGGAGAACAGCACCGGCCGCGCGGAGGCGCGCCACGGACGGCGCGTCCTCGGGCACGGGCGTCGCCGGCGTGGTGCGCGACCCAAACCGCTGGGGCAGGTCTTTCTGGGCGATGAGGTCCTTGACCGAAGTCGGGATGCCGTCGAGCGGGGAGAGACGCGCGCCAGCGGCCTGCCGGGCGGTGGCGGCCGCAGCGTCTCGACGCGCGCCCTCGGGGTCGAGATGGGCAAAGCTGTTCAGCGTCGGCTCGAGCGCTTCGATCCGACGCATCGTGTCCTCAAGGAGCTCGGCGGGCGTGAAGTCCCCGGCATCAAGGCCGGCCGAGAGCTCTTCGATGGTCCGAAACGACAGATCGGCCATCACAAATCCACCCAGCCGACACCGGGAGAGAGCGCCGACGCTCGTTGGTACGCGGCCGCAAAGGCCGCAAGGCGCGCGTCATCGAGGCTCGCCCCGGTCAGCATCAGCCCGAGCGGCACACCGTCCGACCGAAACCCGCCGGGGACCGAGATCGAGGGCAGATCGAGCAGATTGACGAAGTTGGTGTAGGTCCCGAGCATGGCGTTCTGGGCGATGTTGTCGGCCAGCATCGCCTCCACCGTGACTGTCGTCGGTGTCGTCGGTGTGGCCAGGAAGGCGACGTCTTGGAAGAGAGTGCGCGCGCGCTGACGCACGGCCGCCATCTTGTACTGGGCCCGAAACAGATCCTTGGCGCTGTAGGCATGCCCCCAGCTCAGGATCTCGCGCGTGGCGGGGAAAACATGCTCAGCGTGGGCGTCGAGGAAAGCCTCCAGATTGGTCGTGCGCTGCGCGATGAACGGGCCCTCGTAGAGCGCGCGGGCCGCTTCCAGAAAGGGCGTGAGGTCGGTCGGCACGGGCGTCCCGCCGCAGGCGCGAAGGCGCTCAACGCTGGCATCGAAGAGCCGCGCGGCCTCCGCGTCTCCCGCAAAGACGCGAGAGCCCTCGTCGGGCACGGCAAAGCGAAACCTGTCCGGCAGCTCAGGCGGCGACAGCCGAAGGTGGCCGGCCTCGGGCTTCGACAGCGGGTCGTTCGGATCGTAGTCGACGATCATCTGCGTGGCGGTCACGGCGTCGTCGACTGTCAGCGTCAGAAGCGAGTTCGTGCCGACCATTCCGGCCACCGTCGGGATCCCGGTGTTGGGCACAAGACCCGGCGTCGGTTTGAGCCCGACTATGTTGTTCAGCGCAGCCGGCACACGGCCGGACCCCGCCGCGTCCCCTCCGATCGCAAAGCTGACCAGCCCGGCGGCAACGACCACACCGCCGCCCGAAGTGGATCCTCCGGAAATGAAGGCGCGATCGAAGACGCAGCGCGGAATGCCGTAATCCGTCCTGGTTCCGTTCAGCCCCACGCCGAACTGGTCCATGTTGTTCTTGCCGACCGGCAGCGCGCCGGCATCGAGAAGGCGCTGCACGATCGGGGTGGTCGCCGTCGCGCGCCGGGCAAAGGCACGACAGCCATTCGTGGTGTCCATGCCCGCCAGGTCGAGGTTGTCCTTGACGCCGAACGGCACGCCCCAGAGCGGCTTTCTGCCGAGATCGGCGCGGTCGA
>JBCCWM010000175.1:0-8802 GCA_039193505.1 Pseudomonadota bacterium
CGGGATCCGTTGTCGAATGTGATGCCGCTCTGGGTCTGGACGCTCGGCTGGGTGGCACTGGTGAGCCTTGCAGGCCTTCTCGGCAACGTCTGGAGCTGGGTGAACCCCTGGACCGGGCTGTATCATGTGCTTGATCTCGGCCGGGTGCCGCTCCGACTGCCGGAGGGCTTCGGACAATGGCCGGCCGTGATCCTGCTGGTCGTCTTTGCGGCGTTTCTGCTGGTCGATCCGGCCTCCAGCGATCCGGCCCGGCTCGCCACGGTGACGGGCCTCTACTGGCTTGCGACGATGGCGGGGCTGGTTCTGTTCGGCCGCCCGTGGCTTCAGCAAGTGGAGCTCGGCCATGCCCTGATCGGGGCGCTGGCGCAGCTTGCGCCGCTGCGCCTTGGGCCCGAGGGCGGGATCGGGGGACCTGGATGGCGGCTCCGCACCCGGGTGCCAGTTTCGGGGGCGAGCGTTTTCGCGTTGACCTTTCTTGCAGTCGGCAGTTTCGACGGATTGAACGAGACCTTCTGGTGGCTCGCCCTGATCGGCGTGAACCCATTGGAGTTTCCGGGCCGCACTGCGGTGATGGTGCCGACGTTCCTCGGTCTCCTCACCACGATCCTCGGCCTCATCGCGGTCTTCTGGGCGACGATCCGGCTCGGCCAATTGCTGGCCCCAGGCGCCGGAGCACCGGATGCCTTTGGCCGGCTCGCAGAATGCCTCCTGCCGATTGCGCTCGCCTATCACATCGCGCACTACTTGCCGTCGTTCCTGGTCAGCATCCAATACACGCTCGTGGCCACCAGCGATCCGTTTGCGACCGGTGCCGACCTCCTCGGGCTTCAGCCGTTCTATGTGACGACGGGGTTTTTCAACCGGATTGACAGCGTGCGGCTGATTTGGCTCAGCCAGGCGGGGGCGGTGGTGATCGGCCATGTCTGGTCGGTCCTCCTCAGCCACCGCATCGCGCTCGACCTCGCACCGAAGCCTGGGCAGGCGATGTGGCTGACGCTGCCGCTCTCGGTTCTGATGATTGCCTATACCTTCCTCGGGCTCTGGCTTCTGGCGGCGCCGCGGGGGGCGTGAGCCCCGGCGGGCCTTAGAATTCTCTGGACAACTCGCATGTATGCAAACAACCTCCGGGGTGAGCCGCGCCGACAAGAGCGCCCAGCCAGACAGGGGTATTCAGATGATCAAAGGTCCGACCTCCACCCGCCGCACGCTTCTCAAGGGGGCAGCCGCCGGCGGGCTCGTCGCGGCGTCGCCGCTCGCTGCGCGCTTTGCCGATGCGCAGTCCGCCGCGCCGATCAAGATCGGCTTCCAGCAGCACTCGACCGGGATCGGCGCCGCCTATGGCCGTTGGTATGGGCGCACGACGGAGGCCGCGGCCGCACTGATCAATGCCGAGGGCGGCATCAACGGCCGCCCGATCGAGATCATCGCTGAGGATGATGGCACCGATCCCCGTCGAGGCGCAGAGGTGGTCGGCAAGTTCGCCACGCAGCACAATTGTGACGTCGCCTTCGGCACGCTCTTCAGCCATGTCGTGATCGGCTCCGCCCCCGCGGCCGGAGAGCTCAAGATCCCGTATTTCGTGGTCTCCGAAGGCCACCACGTCGCCTCAGGCATGCTCAACCGCTACACCCTGCAGCCGGGGATCACGGACGTGAAAAGCCAGGTGCAGGCAATGGCGCCCTTCGTGGCCGACACGCTCGGCAAGAAAGTCACGATGATCTTTCCGGACTTCGCCTTCGGCCATGATCACCGTGACTTCTTCACCGAGGCGATTGCGCGCCAGGGCGGCGAAGTGCTGGAACAGATCGCAATCCCGCCCACCGAAACCTCCTTCACCAAGTACTTCCCCCGGATTCCCCGCGAGACCGAGGTCATCTACCATGTGATGGTCGGCCCGGCCGTGCTGACCTTCGTGAAGGAGATGGGCGAGTTCTTCGGCCCCTCCCGCCCCGAGATCTTCGGCTTCATCGACAGCCTCGAGGCCGTCTCGCTTGACAGTGCAGGTCTCGAGTTTCTCGAGGGCACGTTCTTCTGGGAAGGCAATCCGCGCTACGCCCAGCCCGACCAGACGCCCTACGACACCGCCTTCCGCGAAGCGGTTGGGGTCGATGCCAACGGCGCATCGATCAGCGACCCGGCGGATGTGTCTACATATGCGCATATGTTTGGGTGCTGGGAGACGCTCTACATCCTGAAGGCGGGCATGGAGGCTGCGGGCTATCAGGGGCCAGCGGACCGCGCCGCTCTGATCGAGGCTGTCGAGGCGATGACCACGATGGACGAGGGGCCGGCGCACCCGCAGGGTCCGAAGCTCTTCAATGGCAAGACGCACCAGGTCTTCGGGCGGCAGTACATCAGCAAGGTCGAGGAGGGGAAGCTCGTCCGGGTCCACTCCACCACGATCGAAGACACGTTCTACCCCGACGAGGTCGACTACACGACCCAGTCTTTCTAAGCCCAACCGGGCATGGAGTTCGGCCCCCACCTCTTGCTGGCAACGCTCGAGGGGTCTGTCGGTGCGGCGGTGCTTGCACTGACGGCCCTTGGCCTCTCACTCGTCTTTGGCGTGATGCGGGTGGTGAATGTCGCGCATGGGGAGTTCTTCATGCTCGGCGCAGTGATTGCTTGGTTCGTGGCCACCCATCTCGGCGGCCACCCCGCTGTGGGGTTCGTCGGCGCGCTGCTGGTGGCGCCGGTGCTGGCCGCAGGTGTGGCCGTCCTCGCCGACCGGCTGGTCCTGAAGCGCGTCGCCTATGACCCGGAGGCGACGATCGTCGCCACAATCGGGCTCCTCTACATCATCCAACAGCTCGCGCTGATGGGCTATGGGCCGGAGGCGCGCCCTGTCGAGCCGCCCTTCAGCCACCGGATTGCGCTCCCCTGGGTCGAGTTCACGGAGGCGGGGCCCGCGCTCTACTACCCCTGGGGACTTTCGACCACCTCCTACAAGCTCTTTGTGATCGGAGCGGCGGCGTCGATCCTGATCGCGTTCTGGCTGATCCTCTCGCGCACCCGGCTCGGGCTGGTGATGCAGGCCACGCAACTCGACAGAGAGACGGCGCAAACCTTCGGGATCCCCGTGGGACGGGTTTACTCGGTCGTCTTCGGTGTCGGCGCGGGGCTCGCGGCCCTTGCGGCTGTGCTGATCGTGCCGATCCAGCAGGCCCACTACCTGATGGGGGGCGATCCGCTGCTTCTCAGTTTCATCGTGGTGATCATCGGCGGGCTCGGCTCGATCCGGGGCACTGTCGTGGCCGCGCTGCTGATCGGGCTCTCGGACGGGATCATCTCAGTCTTTTTCAGCCCGACGCTTGCCAAGATCATTGCGACCGTCCTCGTGGCGCTCGTCCTCGTCTACCGGCCCCAGGGTCTTTACGGAAAGAAACCGGCATGAGCCTCGGTCTTCGCTCCGCGATCCTGCATCTCGGCCTGATCGGCCTCCTCTTTGTCCTTTGCTTCACGCTGCCGGCCTATCACCAAGGCAATCTCGCCCGGATCCTTGTGCTGGCGTCCTACGCGATGGGCTACAACATCATCTTCGGGTACACGGGCCTCCTCAGCCTCGGGCACGCACTCTTTTTCGGGGCGGGGATGTACGGGATGGGCCTTGCGATGCAGCATGGCGGTGTCCCAGCGGCGCCTGCGTTGATCCTGGGCGTCATCGCGGCCGCACTCGTCTCGCTCGGAATTGCGACGCTGGCGCTTCGGACCATCGGCGTCGCGTTCATGATCGTGACGCTGATGTTTGCTCAAGCCGGGTATTTGGTGGTCCTTTACTTCGGCACCTGGACCCGCGGCGATGAGGGTTTCGTCATCGCCCAGGCCGCGCGAACCATCGCGGGCCTCGACTTGAGCGAGCCTGTGACACGCTACCTTGCCGCCCTGACGCTCTTCTCGATCGTGCTCCTCGGCAAGGCCCGCTTGGTCCATGGCAGCTTCGGCCATGTCCTCGTTGCGATCCGCGAGAATGAGGAGCGCACGCGGATGCTCGGCTATGACGTGCGGGCGCACAAGCTCGCCGCCGCCGTCATCTCCGGCACGGTCGCGGGAGCGGCGGGGGCGACCTACGGCCTTCTGTTCGGGTATGTCGGCGCAACCTTCACGACGGTGCAGTACTCGATCTATCCGCTGCTCTGGGTGCTGCTCGGGGGGGCGGGCACGACCCTCGGGCCCTTTGTCGGCACTCTCTTCATGTTCTACCTCATCGATTGGTCGAGCGGGCTGACCAACGCCTACATGCTGATCGCTGGTGCGGCGCTCGTCCTCCTCGTCCTCTTTGCGCGCGCCGGTCTCCTCGGCGAGGTGCGCCGGCGGTGGGTCCCATGGCTCCCCTAGTTCTCGAGACGGAGGGCCTCACGCGCGTCTTCGGCGGGCTGACGGCGGTCGATGCGGTGGATCTCGCCCTGCCCGCAGGCGAGGTGCATGCGCTGATCGGGCCGAACGGTGCGGGCAAGAGCACGTTCGTCGGCATGGTCTCCGGGCGGATCCCGGCCACAAGCGGCTCCGTCCGCTTCGAAGGCGTCGATGTCACGCCCGAGCCCGCCCATCAGCGGATCCGCCGCGGCATGGCCTACACCTTCCAGATCACGGCCATCTTTGCGCGCCTGAGCCTCTTTGACAATGTGGCCCTCGCCCTCACGAACCGGGTCGCATCGGAGGTCGAGGCCGCGCTCGCCGTCGTCGGGCTCGCCGACCGGGCCGAGCAGATCGCCGGTGATCTCTCCTACGGTCACCAGCGGCTTCTGGAGATTGCCATGGGCGTCGCGCAGGCGCCGCGGCTATTGATCCTCGACGAGCCGACACAAGGCCTCGCCGAGAGCGAGATCGAGGCGTTCAACGCGCTCATTCGCCGCCTCGCCGCCGACACGACGATCCTTCTGATTGAACACAACATGTCAGTCGTGATGGCGCTCGCCGATGCAATCACCGTGCTCGACGCGGGCCGCGTGCTCGCCACCGGCACACCAGAGGAGGTGCACGCCAACCGGCAGGTGCAGGAGGCCTATCTGGGAACCGCATGACACTGACGCTCGAGGGGATCAGCGCAGGCTACGGCAACGTCCAGGTGCTCTACGGCCTCAGCCTCACGGCGCGCCCGGGCGAGGTGCTGTGCCTCCTTGGGCGAAACGGGGCTGGCAAAACAACGACACTGAAGGCGATCATGGGGCTCCTCCCGCTCTCGGAGGGTCGCGTCCTTCTCGATGGGGCGGAGATCAGTGCGTTGCAGGCCCATGAGGTGCCGAAGCGGGGCGTGGGCTACATTCCGCAGGGTCGACGCCTGTTCGGTGAGCTGACCGTCGCGCAGAACATCGAGATCGGTCTCATGGCGCGGGGCGCCGGGGGGGCGGTGCGAGAGCGGGTGCTCGAGATGTTTCCGCGCCTTCGCGAGCGGCTGTCGCAGCGGGCCGAAACGTTGTCGGGCGGCGAGCAGCAGATGCTCGCCACAGCCCGGGCGCTCTGCCTTGAGCCGAGCGTCCTCCTCCTCGATGAGCCGACAGAGGGCCTCCAACCCTCCATGATCCGGCTGATCCGGGACACGGTGGAGGTGATGCGCGACCGCGGCGTCGCGATCATCCTGGTGGAGCAGCGGATCGACGCGCTCCTCAAGCTCGCCGATCGTGTGGCGTTCCTCGAGAACGGCCACGGCCGCGAAACCGTCGAAACCGAGGTGCTCCGCCGCGATCGCAGCCTCCTCGACCGCTATCTCGGCGTCTAACCGCTCCGCGGCGTCGACAACCTGACGTCTCAAGGGCCGTAGCGCTCTTTGCGTGTCGCAAAGACCCAGCAGACGGTTGCCGGCGTCAGATGAGCTTTGCCAGCAGAGCCTTGAACTGAGCCGCCTCCGCTTCGGTCAACGGGTCGAGCGTTTCGACCCCGGCCGACAGGGCCCGGGCCTGTGCCACTTCGAACAGCGCGCGCCCGGCCTCCGTCAGCGCGATCAGCCGCAGCCGCTGGTCCTCCGGATCCGGGCGCGACGTGACGAGGTCGCGGCTCCTCAGGCGCTCCACCACGCCTTTGATCGTGGCCGAATCCATCGCAGTCTGGCGGCCTAGGAGATTTTGGGAGAGCGCGCCATGCTCGTAGAGCCGGGCGAGCGCTGCAAACTGTGTGGGGGTCAGATCCCCCACATGGCGCGCGAAGATCGCGACATGACGCTGTGCAGCCCGGCGGAGGTTAAAGCCCACCTGCTCGGACAGATGATAGGCCGCGGGATCCCGGGTTTTGGCACTCATGAAGGCGTATTGACAGGTTGGCCGGCCTGCCACAACACTCACTTGTATGCCAGCAATCCCAGTGAGTGGGTCGCCATGCACTATCTGAGGCCGAAAGACCTAAGCGACGCGCTCGCGGCCCTCGCCGATGGGGGATGGCGTGTGGCCGCGGGGTGCACCGACCTCTTCCCTGCGACCGAGGCGAAGACGCTGCCGGGGCGGGTTCTCGACATCACGGACATCGAGGACCTGCGGGGCGTTTGCGCGACCGAAGACGGCTGGAGCATCGGCGCGACGACCACTTGGACGGACCTCGTGCATGCGGATCTGCCCCCTGCGTTTCGCGGTCTTCAGCTTGCTGCACGCGAGGTGGGTGCAACGCAGATCCAGAACCGAGGAACGCTGGGCGGGAACCTCTGCAACGCGTCGCCCGCGGCCGATGGCGTGCCCCCGCTCTTGACGCTCGACGCGGAGGTCGAGCTTCGGTCGGCGACAGGGGCGCGCCGCGTGCCGCTTGGGGCGTTTCTCCTCGGCCCGCGCCAGCCGGATCGACGCTCGGACGAACTCCTCACAGCGGTCCACATCCCCGCTGCCGCGGCCGAGGGGCGTGGCCACTTTCTGAAGCTCGGTGCGCGGCGCTTTCTGGTGATTTCGATCGCGATGTGCGCGGGTCGTTTGGAGTGTCAGGGGGGGATCGTCACTGCCGCGGCGCTGTCGGTCGGCTCCTGCGGCCCCGTGGCCGCTCGTCTGCCGCTGGTGGAGGCAGCCCTCATTGGCCACCCTCCGGATCCCGACCGAGTTCGCGACGTGGATGTCGGTGAGGCCCTTCGCCCGATCGAGGATGTCCGCGCCAATGCCGCGTTCCGGACAGCCGCTGCAACCGAACTGGTTCGACGCTGCATTGGCGCGCTTGCCTGGCACGAGGCGGCGGCGGCATGACCCTCCACCGCCAACCTATGGCGCTCAGGATCGCGGGTCGGGACCGGCCGGTCCTCTCGCCGCCGGGCCGCCGTCTCTCGGAGGTGCTGCGCGAGGAGCTGGGTCTCAAGAGCGTCAAAGTGGGCTGCGATGCCGGTGATTGCGGCGCCTGCACGGTCCTGATCGACGGTGCGCAGGAATGCGCCTGCCTGATCCCGGTGATGCAAGCCGCCGGTCGCGAGATCGAAACGCTCGAGAGCGGCAGCGACCCGCTCCGCCAACGGCTCCAGGCTGCGCTCCTCGACCACGGCGCGGCGCAATGCGGCATCTGCACGCCGGGCGTCATGATGGCCGCGCTCGGACTTCTGCGAGAGACCCCTCACCCTCATGCGGCAGAGGTGGAGGCCGCGCTCGGCGGCGTGCTCTGTCGCTGCACGGGCTACCGCAAGATCATTGCCGCTGTGATGGCCGCCAACGAGGCGCCGCGCGTCGAGGTGCGTGCCGCGCCCGGAGCGGCGGTGGGGGCGCGCCTCCGCCGGCTCGACGGCCAGCCCAAAGTCGACGGGACGGAGGTCTTCGGCGCCGATCAAGCGCCGGAGGGTGCGCTGCTGGTTCGGGCGGTGCGCTCGCCCCATTTTCACGCCGAGTTTACCTTCGGCGATCTTGAGGCCTGGGCACGGGCGCATCCCGGCGTCGCCGCGGTGCTCACATCGGCCGATGTTCCCGGCGTCAACAGGTTCGGGGTGATCCCGCCTTTGGCCGATCAGCCGGCGCTCGCGGAGGGTCACGCTCGGTACCTCGGCGAGGCCGTCGCCCTTGTGGTCGGCGATGCGGGGGCCGTCGAGGCTCTGGATCTCGAGACCTTCCCCGTGACATGGACGCCGCTTCTCCACAGCCTGACGGAGGCTGAGGGGGCCGAGGAGGGCGCCCCGCAGCTCCACCCGACCCGCGAGGCCAACACGCTTGTGCGGGGCCGTGTGGCGACAGGTGATCCCGATGCGGCCCTTGCCGCAGCGGCGCATGTTGCGAGCGGACGGTTCGAGACCTCCTATGTCGAACACGCCTATATCGAGCCTGAGGCCGGCGCGGCCTGGATGGAGGGCACGCGCCTCGCCATCCAGGCCTGCACCCAGGCACCGGTGATGGACCAAGAGGACACCGCACGGGTCCTCGGCCTGCCCGTCGAGGACGTCAGGATCATCCCCTCGGCCGCGGGGGGCGGGTTCGGAGCGAAGCTCGATCTCTCGGTCCAGCCGCTCCTCGGGCTGGCCGTCCTGAAGACCGGCCGTCCCTGCCGAATGGTCTACAGCCGGGCGGAATCGATGATGGCCTCGACCAAGCGCCACCCCGGTACGATGGAGGCCACAATCGGCGCGGATGAAACCGGCCGGATCACCGGAATGGTCTTCCATGGCGACTTCAACACGGGCGCCTACGCCAGCTGGGGACCGACAGTTGCGACGCGCGTGCCAGTCCACGCCTCGGGTCCGTACCGGACGCCGGCCTATCGCGCGACCAGCCGGGCCGTGCACACCAACGGCCCCATCGCAGGCGCGTTCCGCGGCTTTGGCGTGCCACAGGCGGCGATCGTGCAGGAGGCGCTCTACGACGACCTCGCACGGAGCGTCGGCATGGATCGCCTCGCCTTCAGACGGCTCAACGCGTTTCGCGA
>JBCCWM010000176.1:0-8799 GCA_039193505.1 Pseudomonadota bacterium
CTGACGCCTGCGGGGCGCGCGGGGCGGATCCTGACGGTTGACGGCGCGCTGATGCTGCAATTCGGGCCGCGCACGCCCGAGGGCGTCCGAACCCTCGCGGCCCTCCTCCACCCGGAGCTCGATCTCGGGCAATGAGCCCTGACAAGCGCCTCCTCGCGGCTCCGATGCTCGGTGTCCGGGAGCTTACCCCGCCGCGAGGTCCTCAAGCTCGCGCTCGGTAAAGAGGCGGCTTCGGGTCAGGAACCGGCGCTCGGTCCCGTTGTCGAGGCTGAACATCCCGCCCCGCCCCGGCACGGCATCGAGGATCAGCTGAGTGTGCTTCCAGGCATCAAATTGGGGGCCGGAAATCCAGACCTCGGCGCCCTCGATCACGCCGAGCTTCACATCGGTTTCGCCCAGGCGAAACTCCCCGACCGGGTAGCACATCGGAGAGGACCCGTCGCAACAGCCACCGGACTGGTGGAACATAACGGCGCCATGCGTGGCTTGGATTTCGTTGAGGAGGGCACGCGCCTTGTCTGTGGCGGCGACCCGATCAGGCGTGGTGGGCATGGTTTCCTCCGTTTGGGGCTCTTGGACCCACTGCGACAAAAAGTGCCATACGATGTAGCCCCGCAGACTGATCCGACAGGGTCTTTCCCGAGTAAATCACTTTGGAAGTACGTTAGGAGGGTCTGATGACAACGTTGACGAGCAACATCACTCATTGGCTGCGCTCTGCTCCGGCGCTGCCCGACATCCGCGCGGCGCACTGGATCCTGCGGGCCCTGCTGGCGGCAATCATCATCCGCGAGGGCGTGGCGAAGGCGCCGATCACCGCGGAGGGGGCCGAGGCCTTTGGGGTGCCGCTCATCCTCTGGGGCATGGCCGCCTTCGGTGAGATTGTGGCCGGTTCGCTGCTTTTGATCGGCGGGGCGATCCGCACGCGGACCGGTGATCTGATGACCCGCGCAGGAGGCCTCTTCCTCGCCGTGATCGTGGCGAGCGTGATCGCGGTCGTCTACTGGGCGCCGCCGATTGAGCTCTTCCTCTACAATCAGTTGCACCTCATGCTGCTGACGGGCGGTCTTTACTTCGCCTTCCGCGGCAACGCCGCTTAACCGACCGACCGACCGGCGTGAGTGGTTGGGCGACACGGATCCTCCGTGCCGCCCTTTGCCTCAGAAGAAGCCGAGCTTGTTCGGGCTGTAGCTGACCAGCATGTTTTTGGTCTGCTGGTAGTGGTTGAGCATCATTTTGTGTGTCTCGCGCCCGATGCCGGACTGCTTGTATCCGCCAAAGGCCGCATGGGCGGGGTAGAGGTGGTAGCAGTTGGTCCAGACCCGTCCCGCCTTGATCGCGCGGCCGAACCGGTAGCAGGTGTTGGCGTCCCGTGACCAGACACCTGCGCCGAGACCGTAGAGCGTATCGTTGGCGATCTCGAGCGCGTCGGCCTCGTCCTTGAACGTCGTCACGGACACGACCGGGCCGAAGATCTCCTCCTGAAAGACACGCATCTTATTGTGACCCTTCAGGATCGTCGGCTCGACATAGTAGCCGCTCGCCAGATCGCCCGACATCTGCCGTGCGGAGCCGCCGGTCAGCGCCTCTGCCCCCTCCTGACGTGCGATGTCGAAATAGGAGAGGATCTTCTCCTGCTGTTCGGAGGAGGCCTGCGCCCCCATCATCGTCGCGCCGTCGCGCGGGTCACCGAGATTGATCGCTTTGGTCCGCTCGATCGCCCGTTCCATGAAGCGGTCATAGATGCTCTCGTGGATGAGCGCGCGCGACGGGCAGGTGCAGACCTCACCCTGGTTGAGCGCGAACATCACGAAGCCCTCGATCGCCTTGTCGAAGAAGGCGTCGTCCTCGCGCGCCACATCGGCGAAGAAGATGTTGGGGGACTTGCCGCCAAGCTCCAGCGTCACCGGGATGATGTTCTCGGCCGCGTATTGCATGATCAGACGCCCGGTCGTCGTCTCACCGGTGAAGGCCACCTTGGCGACGCGGTTCGACGTGGCGAGCGGCTTGCCGGCCTCGAGTCCAAACCCGTTGACGACGTTCAGAACGCCCGGCGGCAGAATGTCGGCAATCAATTCGCAGAGGACCATGATCGAGGCAGGCGTCTGCTCGGCGGGTTTCAGCACCACGCAGTTTCCTGCGGCGAGCGCCGGCGCGAGCTTCCACGTGGCCATCAGCAGCGGGAAGTTCCAGGGGATGATCTGGCCGACCACGCCGAGCGGCTCGTGGAAGTGATAGGCGACGGTGTCGTCGTCGATCTCGCCCATCGTGCCTTCCTGGGCGCGGATGACACCGGCAAAATAGCGGAAGTGATCGATGGCGAGCGGCAGATCGGCCGCGCGGGTTTCGCGGATCGCCTTGCCATTGTCCCAGGTCTCGCAGATCGCCAGAAGCTCGAGATTGTCCTCCATCACCTGGGCGATCTTCATCAGCATGTTCGAGCGTTCGGTCGTGCTCGTCTTGCCCCAAGCATCTGCGGCCTTGTGCGCCGCATCGAGGGCTGCGTCGACATCCGCGGCGTTCGAGCGTGCAATCTGGCCGGTGCTCATGCCCGTGAGCGGGCTCACGTTCTCGAAGTACTGGCCCGATTTCGGCGCGGCGAAGCTGCCGCCGATGAAGTTGTCGTAGCGGGCAGCGAACGGCGCGACGTGAGTTCCGCCGTCCAGTCTGGTCATCTCGTTCATGGCGTTTCCTCTCCTAGGTTTTCCGGACGGTGTCCGGCTTGCTTAAGGGCAGCCTGATCGGAGCGGCCGCCGCTTGGGACCCCTTCGCGGGGTGTCTCTCTGCCGTCCGATGGCGCGCAGGCGATCCGGAAGGTCGTCGGCAAGGACGACAGAACCGTGGGCGACGCGCCGCGGTCGCGCAGAAGGGCCAGAAGCTCGGGCTTCAGTCCGTCGCCGTATGTCGCGGCGAGGTCGTGAAGCGCCAGCATGTGGGATCTTGTTTGGGTCAACGATCGCCCTCCGTGAAAAAGCGCCTTGAGCTTCACGCAGAGGTGTGGCGGGCAGTCTCAATCTGACCGTCGGGCGCGAGGGGGGCAACACAAAAAAGCGACGACTTTAGTCGGACAATATGCCGCTCGCCGCGCTGGTGCCGCCGTGAGATGGCGGTGGTTTACCGCGCCTCGACCGCGCAAACCTCTCAGTCCGTCGCGCTCCACACGCTATGGGTGCAGCCTCGGATGTCACACGCCTGTCAAACGAAGAGGTTAATCGGACCCCACTCACTCGACATTGGGAGACTTGGATGAAGCGCCTTCTTCTCGCAACTGCACTGAGCGGTGTTCTGGCAACGTCCGCCGCGGCCCAGGACGGCGGTGCGCGCAACGTGATTTTGATGATCTCGGACGGGATCGGCTTCAATGGCTGGCTGGCGTCGGACTACTATCAGGGCAAGGTGAACGCCCAAACCTACCAGGTCGCGCGCCCCGATGGCACCACGCCTGTCGTCTATGGGTTGACGCACAACTCGCTGAACCTGATTGACGCCACGGGCCAAGTCCTGCCGAACGCCTCCGACCCGGCTGAGGCTGCGGGCGCTGTCGATCAGGGCTACGATCCGATGACGCGCTGGAACCAGTTCGACGGCGCGTTCCGCAACGACTATCCGCCGGTGAGCGAGCGCTACACCTCCTACACCGACAGCGCCGCGGCCGGCACGACCATGCACACCGGTCGCAAGACCGCGAACGGTCGGCTCAACATGGACTGGACCGGCACGGTGCCGTTCCGGACCATTGCGGAGATCGCCATCGATCAAGGCCGCTCGGCCGGCGCCGTGACGAGCGTGCAGGTCTCCCACGCGACACCCGCTGCGACCATCGCCCACAACGTCTCGCGCCAGAATTATGCCGAGATCTTCAACGAGATGGCCGCGAGCGACATGACGGTCCTCATGGGCGCGGGCCATCCTCTCTACGATGACAGCGGCAATCCGGTCGAGCCCGACCCGGACGCAGATCGTGATCCGTTCCGCTTTGTCGGCGGTGCCGAGACGCTCCAGGCGTTGACCAGCGACACAGGCCTCAACGGCTTCACCTTCATCGATGCGCGCGAGGACTTCGCGGCGCTCGCGACCGGCGAGAGCCTGCCCGAGCGCGTGATCGGCATCGCCCGGGCGCAGAACACTCTCCAGGCCGCGCGCGAGGAGCTGGCCGACGCCGATACGCCGTCGGGAATGGCCTTCAATCCTGTGGTCCCGGATCTCGCGACCATGTCTCTCGGCGCGATCAACGTTCTGAACCAGGACGCGGACGGCTTTTTCCTGATGATCGAAGGCGGCGCGGTCGATTGGATGGGCCATGCCAACGACATGCCCCGATTCATCGAAGAGCAGATCGACTTCGACCGCGCCGTGGACGCCGTGATCGATTGGGTCGAGACCAACTCGAGCTGGGACGAGACGCTTCTGATCGTCACGTCGGACCACGAGACCGGCGGTATCTGGGGCGAGGGGACGTACACCAACGGTGTCGGCGGTCCGATTGCGGCGGACCGCTCGGACGAGGCGATCGTCGCCGCGCGCTACGATCCGGCGGAGGACTTCTTCAACGAGTTTCTCGCTGTCCAGGATCGGGGGGCCGGCAACATGCCTGGCTTCCAGTTCGCATCCCCCAACCACACCAACGAGCTCGTGCCGCTCTGGGCGATGGGACCGAGCGTGGAGCTCTTCGCTCAGTTCACCGAGACTGACCTCAAAGCAGCCAGCCTTTGGGGGGAGCAATATGGCTGGGACGGCACGTTCGTCGACAACACGTCCGTCTTCCACGTCATGAACGAAGCGCTCGGGGCCGGCGCGCGCGCCTTCTGATCCTCCGCATCGCGCCGTTCTGAGGCCCGCCACGCTGGCGGGCCTCTTTCATTCCCCCGAGAGCTTCTTGAGGAGCGACAGAAGCTCGGTCCGCTCCGCCTCGACCAGCGGCGCAAAGACCTCGCCGATGACCCCACGGAGAGCCGTCTCCACCACTTCGACATGTTTTTTTCCGGCCGGCGTCAAGGACAGGACGTTTACTCGTTTGTCCTCCGTCAGGGGCATCTTGGACACAAGCCCCCTGCCTTCGAGGCGTCGGATCACGCGGCTCACCTGCGACGGATCTCGCCCCATCGCCTCGACCAAGGCATAGATGGGCGCCGGGGCGAGCCTGTGCAAACGGTGGAGAGTGATCGTGCCGAGAGAGCCGATCCCGGCACTGTCGAGCGCCGGCATGATCCGGTTCATCTCCGCATCAACCTTCCGCATCACACGGTCGAGGTGCTCGACGAGATCAGGTACGCATCCGCCGGCGCCCGGAGTTTCCTGGCCAAAGTCTATGATTTGCCTCGCGCTTTCCCCCAAGTGACAGGTGAGGGAACAAGACCGCCCACGCAAGTCCTCTCCACCCGAGGAACGGCGCATAAGTTGTAAAATGTCACATAGACCAGGCTGACTGAGGAAGAGAGTGGCGGCAACTCGCCCAAAGCCGCCTATCCGGGCGGGGTTCTTTTTTCCGAGATGACATTTGACATCCAGAAATAAAGTATACGTCGCTGCATACCGGGACTAAGTCCAGCAGCGAAGGGGGTAGCCATGCTCGATTTCATCCGCCGCGTCGTCAGCTCAGGAACCAATGAGCGGTATCAAAAGATCCCCTTCACCCCGGTCCAGACCGAAATCACAGTGACAAACCTCCATGTCGACGGTGCGATACCGCCAGAGCTCTCCGGGCTCTATGTCCGCAACGGCCCCAACCCGGCGGGCGACATCAGCCAGCACCAGCACTATTTCAGCGGCGACGGCATGCTCCACGGCGTCCATCTGGAGGATGGCCAGGCAAAGTGGTACCGAAACCGCTTTGTCCGCGCGGGCGATGTGCCGAAGAAGCTCGGATCTCGCGACCCAGGCGGGCCCGTCACCAATGGTCTGGATGTCTCGCCCAACACCAACATCGTTCAGTTCGCCGACAAGCTCTATGCCACGATCGAGGCCGGCGCGAGCATGGTTGAGATCTCAAACCAGCTCGAAACCATCGCTCGGAGCGATCTCGGCGGCGCCCTCGATCACGGTTTCACCGGTCATCACAAGATCGATCCGGTCGACAAGGACATCCACGCCGTCACCTACGCGAGCAAGATCGGTGCCAATGCCCTTTACCAGCGGCTTGCCCCCGATGGCCGGCTCCTCAACCAGGTCATGGTGCCCCTGAGCGGCATGACCCAGATCCACGACATGTCGATCACTGCAAACTACGCCATCATCCTCGACTTGAGCGTCGTGTTCAGCCCCTGGGCACTCTTGAAGACGACCTTGCCGATCAAATGGGATGCCAGCAAAGATGCGCGCATCGGCGTCATTCCAAAAGGCGGACGCCCCGAAGACGTGCGCTGGTTCTCGATCGCGCCCTGCTATGCCTACCACACGATGAACGCCTACGAGACCGAAGGCGGCGACGTCATTGTCGATGTCAGCCGCTACGCGCGCGCGAGCCAGAAGGACATGTACGGCCCCCTCGGCGACACCGAACCAACGATCGACCGATGGGTTCTGCCGATGGCGGGCACCGCCACAGAGGCCTACGAGGAGCGGATGTTCGCCCTTCCTCTCGACTTTCCCAAAATCAGCCCGGGGATCGAGGGCCGCGGGTATCGCTACGGCTATGCGGTGGAGGCAACGCTGGCCCCGTCCTTCCAGCGCGCGGTCAAACTCGACTTCAAAACCGGCGATGTGCTCTACCAGGATTTCGATGGCGGTATGTCCTCCGAGCTGACATTCATCCCCAAAGGCGAAGCGGAGGACGATGGCTGGCTGATGGGCTTCGTGTTCCAGCCGCAAACGCAGCGCTCCCGCCTGGTGATCTTCGACGCACGGGAGTTCGAGGCCGCGCCCATCGCAAGCATCTGGATCCCGGAGCAATATGTTCCGATCGGCACCCATGGCGGGTGGTTTCCAGCCAACTAGAGCCGGGCCCATCTCCGAGCAGGAAGGTCGGGCCGAACTCTGGCCCGGCCCGCGAGGGCGGCGCGCCCGGCTTCACGAGAACGCTTGGGCATATGCGCGTGATCTCGCACCACTCAGTGTCGCGACAGTCGACCAGGTGCCTGTCGCGTGAGCATTGCATCGCGCTCCGGGGGACGTGACCATTGGTGAAATGGACACGGAGGCGTCCGTCGGTCACCCTGAGATCGGTGGTGGCCCCGGGAAGACGCAGACATGGTAGAGTTCACCTCTACACGCAAACCAGACATGGAGCTCTCGATCGGGCATCTGTCTCGGGCTGAGCAGTTCAAGATCTGGCAGCAGATCAGCGCCCGGATCGGGGATGTCACCTACGACACCGAGACCGAGCAGGACGACACGCCCTTCAAGTCCATCGCGTGGAACCTCGGGCCGATGCTCCTCACCGAGACCAGCTTCCCCGTGTCGACGATGGAGCGAACCAAGCGCCATATCGCCCTCGGCAACGCGGATTACGTGCGGGTCCGCATTTTCGGCGGCGGCTTCGGCACGTCGGTCGTCAATGGCCGCAAAGTGGACGTTGTGCCGGGAGAAGTGCACTTCGTCCATGGCAGTTCCGAGGTTTGGATGCGCGCGCAGGCGGTCGACATCCTGGGGCTTCTGATCCCGTATGACGCGCTCGACATCGACCCGGCGTCCCTTGGAGGGTATTTTTCCGCGTCGGCCCGGAGCGCGACTGGCCGCATCATCACCAGCGCAATTCAAACGGCCCTGGCCGAAATGCCCTATACGGAGCCAGGTGAGATCCCGGCCCTCGCCGCGGCGCTGATGGGCATGGTTCGGGGCTTGCTCACGCATGTCTCTCCGGAAGATTCCGATCGCCAGGCCTTTGCCATCCTCCAGGGCCATGCAGTGCGCCAATATGTCGACGCCCATCTCATGGACACCGACCTCACGGTCGAGCGACTGTCCTCCATTTTCGGCGCATCGCGGGCCTCGATCTACCGACACTTCCCGGAGGGGGAGGGTCTGATGGCCTATGTCAAGAACCGCCGTCTCGACCGGTGCCTCCTTGAGCTGGTCCGGACCGAGAAATCGCGTGGCGCCGTGCGTCGCGTGTCCGAGCGGTGGGGGTATGCGGACGCCTCGCATTTCTTCCGCCTCTTCAGAGACCGGTTCGGTGTCGCGCCGAGCGAGGTGCTCGGTCTCAGCCTCGGCGCGGGTGAGGCGGTGGGCACGATCTTCCCGGACTTCTCGTTTTTGCTTCAGGGGGATCTCGACGGGCGCTCCCTCATCGCCCGCCTGCAAGATCCAAAAATGCCCGAGTGCGGGGCCGACTGACACGGCACCCGCTCGCGGCCTGCAGCGCTCAAAACTTGAACTTTTCCAGAGCCTTGGCACCCCTCACCACGTCTTCTTTGTGCTTGACCGCATACCCGAGCCAACTGTGATGCGCATTCACACTGTCTCCAGCATAGCTGCCAACACCGTTCTTGACCGTGTGATGCGTGTGGATCGCTTTCCGCTTTGCTTTGACATTGCCGTCAGCCGCCCCGGGCTCCACGTCTTTGTACTTTTTGTAGAGAGCGTTGTAGGCAGCGAGCAGCGTGGCGCTGTGGCCAAAGCGAGATGTGAAGGAGTCGTTGATCGCTGTGTTGTGATCGGTCAGAAACGCGGACAGGTAACTTGCACCGATATAGGCGGGCGCGCCGTATTTCGCGTCCTGTGGATTGCCGTGCGTGCCCGGGAGAGGCACCACACTCCGCTCCCCCTTTTTGTGGTCGAGCAGATCGGCGCTTTTGTCGCCCGAGTAGAACGTGTAGCCCTTGTTTTTGAATGTGGGCATCGCGGTGCTCAAGCCGCCCATCA
>JBCCWM010000177.1:0-8693 GCA_039193505.1 Pseudomonadota bacterium
CTGAGCGACCCTTCCACAAAACGCAATGGGCGCAGTCGCTTAAGCTAATTGAGGGCTCCGCGCCTGCGCCCATTGCTCACGCCGCCGAATGATGGCACTCAAATGCAGAGCAAACTCGATTTATGAGTGGCCCTGAAAAAACGGGGCAGGTCAGGGGAACCGGAGTTCGCCCACGGCGACGGACGCTCCGCGCGCCTGTTCAAAGCGCTCATCAAAACGCAGCTTCTGATCCTGGACGACTGGGGCCCAGACAGGCTCACATCGAGCCAGAGACGCGATCTGATAGAGATCGTTGAAGACAGATATCAGGCAGGCTCGACCATCATCACCAGCCGACTACCGCTCTCAACGTGGCACAATGTGATCGGTCAACCGACCTTCGCCGACGCCATCCTCGACCGCGTCGTTCACAACGCCTACCGCCTCGAACTTAGCGGCCAATCCATGCGCAAGACCAAAGCAAACGGTGACTCCCAGTCCGAAAACCGATACCGAAACACTCACGCCTCAACGAAGCGCGCCAAAGGTGGGCGGATCGCCCGGTTTAGATGGGCGGATGCTGTCGGAATAAGTAGGCAGGGCAACCGGAATCTGCACTCTGGAGAACTGAATCACCCTTCTGCACCGCTGCGAGTCCCCTCCCGATTCACGACGCTCGAAAAACGCTCAAAGTTGCCTAAAGTGGCGAACTTTGAGGTGCCATTGACAATTTTTATCAGAGCATAACGGTCATCTTGTGTGGGCCCGCAACACTGAGACACTGGCAGGGGCTTACAGGGCTACCAAGGTGCCAAGTCTAGACCGTTCGACAACCGTCGTGGGCTGTAGCCAGCTCCAAAACGCGCACACTTCTATCAGCGGGCAGCGCTTGGCTCGAAATCGCACCCATAGCAGGTTTCGTTGGCGCGCTGAAACGCGAGCGCCGCCACCTCGTCCGGTGGCGAAGGCCGTGTGTGGTGTCGCTGTGCCGCATTCTGCCAGAACCCGTCGGTCTCAAGAGTTTGGCACTTAGATCGACAGGTCGCTCCGGTGCGGGCTGGATTAGAGCTTGGCGAACACCTGCGCGTCTTCGAGTTGGTAGTCGAGCCGCTCGAAATCTGCTGAATACGCCTGACGACAGAAGTCGGCTGCCCGGTCGACGTCTGCTGTGGTCAGTGCATAGGTCGATGTAACGCGCGTGTTGCGCCGTCGCGTGACCTCAAATGTCTCAAAGCCGAGGCCGCGCGACTTGGAGACGCCCTCCGCCCAGCTCTGATCGTAGTCCACTTCGTTTCGTAGGATCTCGAGCCCATCGGTCAGGAAATCCACCTGCGGGCGGAAATGGTTGTCCTGAAACGACCGGTCGATGTGGAACCGCCGCTCGACCCGGGTCATCCAGTCGCCGAAGGCGACCCCGTTCTTCGAGTTTCGAGACCGAAACTCCGAAAGGAGGCGATCGAGGGGATGGCGAACCGTCACGAATGTCCAGTCGAACGCAGCGACATCGAAAATGGTCTCGTACACCTCGCGATGGAGGTGCTGCGGAGACACGAAACAGCCGATGCTCGCGGGGCGACCATGCCAAAAGTAGCGCTCATAGCCATTGGCGATGAAGAGATCCGAAAGATATGTGCCACCTGTTTTCGGGATGTGAACAAACAGGACCTTCGGGCCCTTGTTGCGAAAGAAAACAGGCATCGGCGTCCTCAGGCTTCTTGTGTCGGCGGCGTGTCGGCGCGTTTTTGTGCCGCTCGTCGCCTCGTCTTCTGCTTCGTCGGAAAGAGAAAATCGATTTCTCTGTCGCTGCGCCCCAATCTGAGGCCCTCGAGCTTGGCCTTCGCCCGTTTCGTCTTTGGACGGTTTGCGAGAAAAGACAACAGCCAGGCCCCACGGGCGTTCACCTTGTCCCCAGCCTTCTCAAGGGCGCGCGCGTGCTTTTCGTACCAGAGTGCCGCGTAGGCCCGATCCACCTGCTCCTGAGCGTTCTTTGGGAGGGCGGACAGATCAAAGCGGAGCTTTCGGAGCGCCCTCCTGAACCGGGCAATCTGCAGGGCAAACGGCATCTGTTCGCCGGGGCTATGGGGGAGTTTTCCGCGCGGGGCGGAACTGCAGATCAAGTAATGCGCGCTGTGACCGCAGATCTGGTCGATGACATGATAGCTCTTCCGAAGACGCGCCATCGGCGAGAAGTAGATCATCTGCCGGCCCTCCGCGAAGAGATTGAGGTGGAGCGCACTGCCGATCGGACCGGCGATGTGCGACGCCGCACGCACGGTGCGCACTTGCTCCTTCAGAGGGAGTTTCTCTGGGTAGACAATGTCATAGCCATTTTTTGCCATGACCCGCTCGATCAAGTCCTCGCCAACGAGAGGGGTGGTCGAAATGCTCTTGCGCGAGAGATAGATTTTGCCGCTCGGGCGTGCGTTACCGTCGAGCCTTGTGTCCGGATAGGCCGCTCGAAAGGGCAGCAACGCCTTGGCGGAGGCGCCATGGCCGATCTCAAACGCCGGCCCCGGCACGATCAGGTGGCTCACGCGCGTGGGCGACACCAGCACTCTGACGTCTTTGAGCGGCGCGAAGTCGTCGAGAAAACTCTCCGCATAGGAGGGCGCACCGCCATCCGCGATGAACACGCATGGCATGTCGGGTTGGTTGTCGACCACCCACCAGAGACGCGCCAAGCCTTCCAGCAGAAAGTGACCAAAATGATCGAAGAGCGGGCCGCAATAGACTGCGCTGTCCAGCCGCTCACCGATCTGGTCGTCGGACGGCACCGCACCGATGCCATCCGGCCCGAGGATCCAGCGCGACGGCTCACCCCGCCGAACGCCAGAGGCGTCGACGAACGCCCCGCTCCGGTCGAGAACACCGCCGCTGTAGCTTTTGCGACCGCTCTTTGTCAGAGGCAGGATGAGCGCGTCGGTCACCGTTTCAACCGACGGGTCTGGCAGGTTGGTCTCGCTCCACTTGTCTTTCGGCATTCGCTCACCCAAATCGTGTGCACAAATCCCGGCATAGCCAAGCACCCTACGCGCCGCCAGAGCCTTTTTCACACCCGCGCCAATTGCACGTCAAGGCTGCGCACACGTTTATGGTTCTGCCGCTCAAGCCGTCGCAAAGATGTCCGCGTAGCGTTGGCGGAGAGCGTTCTTTTGCACCTTGCCCATCGTGTTTCGCGGCAGACTTTCCACAACCAGGATCTTGCGAGGGTGTTTGAACCGGGCCAAGGACCCGGCAGCAGCGCCAGAAATCGCCGCGAGATCCGGCGTCTCGCCCGGCTTTGGCACCAGGAGCGCCAGAACCGTCTCGCCGAAATCCGGGTGAGGCACACCGATCACCGCGCTTTCGAGGACACCCGGCTGGTCATCGAGGACCAGTTCGATCTCTTTTGGATAGATGTTGTAGCCGCCCGAGATGATCAGATCCTTCGACCGACCGACAATGTGCACATAGCCGTCCCGGTCGATCTGGCCGAGATCGCCGGTCAGGAAAAAGCCGTCAGGCCTCAGCTCCTCGGCTGTCTTCTCCGGCATCCGCCAGTATCCCTTGAAGACATTGGGTCCGCGCACTTCGATCTGGCCGGTTTCGCCCTGGGGGAGGGCCTGTCCCGCGCCGTCCGTGATCTTCAACTCAACCCCAGGCAGTGGAAACCCGACCGTGCCGGCGCGTCGCTCCCCCTCATAGGGGTTTGAGGTGTTCATGTTTGTTTCGGTCATGCCGTAGCGCTCAAGGATGCGCTGGCCCGTCCGTGCTTCGAAGGCCGTGTGGGTCTCGGCCAGAAGCGGCGCACTCCCCGACACAAAGAGCCGCATGTGCGCGACGGCCGACGACGTCAGCCGCGGGTCGTCCAGGAGACGCGTGTAAAACGTCGGCACGCCCATCATCGTGGTCGCATGTCCGAGATGCCCGAAGACCGCGTCGAGATCGAAACGCGGCAGAAAGATCATCGCGCCCCCGGCCGTCAGCGTGACATTGGTCGCGACGAACAGGCCGTGTGTGTGAAAGATCGGAAGTGCATGGAGGAGCACATCCTCCTCGGTGAACCGCCAGGCCGCTGCAAGCGTCTCTGCGTTGGAGAGGAGGTTCGCCTGGCTCAGCATCGCACCTTTCGAGCGGCCGGTCGTGCCCGAGGTGTAGAGGATCGCGGCGAGATCATCCGCACCCCGCTCCACAACCGGTGCAGTCCCGGGTTCGGCCGCCGCGCGGGCCGCGAGACTGCCCTCCCCCGCTGCGCCGAGCGTTTCGAACTGTGCCCCGCAGGCCGCTGCAATCCCGGCCAGGGCGTCCGCCTTCGCGGGATCGCCGACGAGCATTGCGGCGCCGCTATCCTCAACGAAATAGCGGAGCTCTTCGGCGGTGTAGGCGGTGTTGAGGGGCAGGAACACGACCCCGGAGCGGACGGAGCCTGCATAGAGGGCCAGGGCATCCGCACTCTTCTCGATCTGGACGGCCAAACGGTCCCCGGGCGAAAGACCGGCCGAGAGAAGGGCGTCCGCATAGCGCGCAGCGCGCGCAACGAACGCCTGGTAGGAGACTTCACTTCCGTCCGGCAGATGCAAAAACGGCCGCTGAGAGGCCGCACGCACCCCGAACAGGTTGTCGTAGAGAGGGTTTGGCATCTGCGCTCCTCAGGCCGGTGTGGGCTCTGCCGCGGCGGCGAGGGCGCGCACGCCGGGCGAGGCCGCAATCTCAACCGATGTCGCGTAGCGCTCATGGTTCTCGGCCAAGCGACTGACATCGTAGAGATAGTTGACCATTACGCCCCCGGACTGCGCGATGCCCTTGGTCGACGTGTCTGCGCCTGCGTGCAGATCGTAGACCTCAGCCCCGTTGCCGAGATGGAAGCGCGCCACCGGATCCCGCGGCCGCCCGTCGCCCCGTCGCGCCGTCAGGAGATACAGGGCCGCAACGCCGCGCACCACGTCGGCATCGAGGGACAGCCCCTCATCCTCCGACCACGCCCTCAAACCCGGGATCGGCGAGAGCGTCACGAAGGTTGTCAGCATCGGGAGCGCCAAGGCGAGGTCCGAGACGACTTGTTTGATCAGCGAGGTTCCGAACGAGATCCCGGCGAGCCCGTCCTGACAGTTGGAGATCGAATAGAACGTCGCGGTGTCCGCGGCCTCCGCCGCGATCGGCGTCCGATCCTCCGCAAGAAGCGCTTGGACAGATCCCGGCACGCCGTCGGTGAGCGCCACTTCGACGAATATCAGCGGCTCGTCGGGCATCGCGGGATGGAAGAAGGCAAAGCAGCGGCGATCGCGCGGGTCGAGGCGGCGGCGGAGATCGGACCAGCTGTCGATGGTGTGGACCGCCTCATAGGCGATGATCTTCTCGAGGATGTGGGCGGGGCTCTCCCAGCTGATCGGGCGGAGAACCAGAAAGCCGCGGTTGAACCAGCTCGAGAACAGGTGGCGGAAGTCGAGATCGAGCGCTTCGAGCGCAGCACTCCCCTCGATCAGGCGGAGAAGGTCGGCCCGCATCGCAACCAGCGCGCCGGTCGCGCCCGGGACTTGGTTGAGACGGCGGATGAGCTCCTGGCGCGGCGCCTCCGCGGCTGCCAGAAACGCACGGTAGCTCGCCCGGCTTTGCCCCGCCTCAAGCCCCTCGAGCGCGGCACGCACCGCCGCCGGATCGACCGCCATCCCCTCCGCGAGATGGCTGAAGAAGGCGCGCTTCTCCGCATCCGACGTCGCGCGGTAGCGCTCCAGGATCTGGCGGGCGAGCGCGAGCCCGGAGACTTCGCCCACGGCACCGACGAGATCGGCCACGAGCTCCGGCAGCGGCCGATCATCTGCAGCGGGCGCGGGCGCCCGGTCCCGCCGCTCGAATACGCTGGCCAGGAGATCGGCAAAGAGCGTCATATCCCAGGGCCCATCACAAGGTTGGGGAGCCAGGTCGCGAGCCCTGGAAACAGGCAGAGAAGCACGATTGCAATCACCATGCAGGCCACAAAGGGCAGCGAGCCGACAAGGATCGTCCTCAGCGAAATGTCGGGTGCAATCCCGTTGATCACATAGAGGTTCAGGCCGACCGGGGGCGAGATCAGGCCGATCTCCATGTTGATCGTCAAAACCACAGCGAACCAGATCGGGTCGAAGCCCGCGGCTGTGATGATCGGCAGAAGGATTGGTGCCGCCATCAGGATCACTGCCACCGGCGGCAGAAAGAAGCCCGCGATCAGCAGGAAGACGTTGATCGCGCCCATCAACACCCAGCGGTTGACCTCCAGCGTGCCGATCCAGGCCGCAATCGACTGCGTGATGAAGAGCGAGGACAGCATGTAGGAGAACACCCCAGCGGCCGCGATGATGAAAAGGATCATCACGCTCTCTTTGGTCGAATCCCGCAGGACCGTCCAAAGCGCAGCCGGGCTCCAGAGCTTGTAGATCACCATCGCGATCAGAAGGCAGAGGAGCGCGCCGACCGCCGCGGTCTCGGACGGTGTCGCGATGCCACCGTACATTGCGTAAAGGACGCCGACGATGATCGCGATGAAAGGCAGGACGCGCGGCAAGATCTCGAGCCGCTGGGTCCAGGTGTAGCTGCCTGCCGAGAGGACCGCCGCATTGCCTGACCGCCAGGTCGAGAAGAGCGACCACGCCATGAACAGACCAACGAGCATCAGGCCCGGGATCACGCCCGCCAGGAACAGCCGGCCGATCGACGTCTCCGTCGCAATCCCGTAGACGATCATCGTGACCGAGGGCGGGATCAGAATGCCAAGCGTGCCGCCCGCCGCGATCGAGCCCGCGGCGACCCCGTCCGGGTAGCCGCGCTTTCTCATCTCCGGGATGCCCATCTTGCCGATGGCTGCGCAGGTTGCAGGCGAGGATCCTGACATCGCGGCAAAGAGCGCGCAGGCCCCGAGGTTCGAGACGACGAGCCCCCCCGGAACCCGGGTCAGCCACCGTTCCAGCGCCTCATAGAGGTCTGCGCCCGCGCGGGTCGAGGCAATCGCCGCGCCCATGATGATGAACATCGGGATCGAGAGGAGTGCGAAGTTGTCGAGCTTGCCGAACAAGATCTCGGGCATGAGCTCGAGGGAGCGCATGCCGTCAAAGACGATCAAGAAACCGGCCGACACGATCAGGAGCCCGATTGCCACCGAGACACCCGAAAATAGAACGAGGATCGTCACGATGGCGACGAGCCCGCCGAGGGCCAGCGGATCCATTCAGTCCTCCTCCAGTCCGAAGGGTCGATCCACACCGGTCACCACCGCGACGAGATCGGCCACGAGTTGCAAGAGGAGCAACCCGAAGCCCACGGGTACGGCGAGATACGGGATCCAGAGCTTCACGCCCCACACCGTGTCCGAGCGCCACCCCCGATCCCATGCAAAGTGCCAGAACTCATAGCCGTAAAAGAGCATAACGCCGACAATCGCGATCGAGAGGGTCAGCGTCACCACGGCGAGCCAACGGCGAAATCGGAACGGCAGCGCCAAAGGGATCAGATCCACGTTCACATGACCGCGGAGGCGCTGGACATAGGGCAACCCCACTAGCGTCGCGGCGATCACGAGGTAGATCACCGCCTCCGTCTGCCAGACTGTGGAGCCGTTCAGAACGAACCGGATGAAGATCATCTGGCAGGTGATCCCGACGGCTGCGACAATCATTGCCGCCGCGCACCACCCCGCCACTGTCGAGATCCACCCGACCGCCCGCAGAAACGCGTTCAATCCCGTCGCCGCCGGCAGAGCGCCGGTGCCGTGCGCACTCATGATTGCCTCATCGAAAAAGGGGGCGGGCGCACCCGCCCTGCCCGTCTCACTCGACCGAGAGCGCCAGATCGAGGAGCGCTTGGCCCCCCGGCGTCTCTTCGATGAAGGCTTTGTAGGAGGTTTCCTGGGCAAGCGCGCGCCACTCCGCGAACTCCTCCGCCGTCATCTCCGCGATCTCGACGCCGGCTTCTTCAAAGACTGTCCGGCTTTGGCCGTCCTGCTTTTTGGCCTCTTCGAGGTAGAACGCCTCCGCCTTCTCAGCCCCGGCGAGGAGCGCGGCTTGCTGCTCCTCCGTTAGCCCGTCAAACGTCGACTTGTTCATCAGGAGCGGCTGGTACATGAACCAGAGCGCGTAGTCGCTGGCCGGTGTGTAGCAGGCCACCTGCTCGTAGATCCGGAAGCTGACAAACGAGGACGACGAGGTGTTCGCGGCGTCAAGAACGCCGGTCTGCATGGCGTTGTAGATCTCCGAGGAGGACATCGACGCGATCGAGGCCCCTGCGCCCGCAAGCATCTGCTCGAACGCCTTGCCGGCTGCGCGGGTTTGCAGACCTTCCATGTCGTCGGGTGAGGTGATGCACTTGTCCTTGCCGACAAATCCGCCCGCGAGATAGCCGTGCACCAGCACCATCACGTCGTCGCCGGCGAGGATGTCTTCGATCTCGCCCATGAACGGGCTCTCGTTGAGGCGCGCCGCGTGGTCGTGGTTCTTCACGAGACCCGGCATCAGCGTCAGGTTGTAGGCTGGCTGCTGCCCCCCAGCGTAGGAGAGCGGCAGCACGGACATGTCGAGCTGCCCCCGCGAGAGCGGGCGGTATTGCTCCCGCGCTTTGAAGAGCGACTGTGTCGGGAAGATCTGGATCTCGAGGCCCACATCGGCGCTCGCCACCTCGCTCGCGACGATCTCAGCAACTTTGTGCCGCACATCCTTGTCGGACCACTGGTGCGAGAGGCGCAGTTCCGTTGCCGAACTGCCCCCTGCGGC
>JBCCWM010000178.1:0-8642 GCA_039193505.1 Pseudomonadota bacterium
AACCGCAGCGCAATGCGTAAGCCGCGCGCCGTGTCCTGCGGAGGTTGGTTGATCGGTTCGGTGAGCCGCGTGCTGTGATCACTGATAAACTGCGCAGCTCTATCAAACCTATCCAGGCAGTTCTGCCGGGCGCGGATCACCGAGCACAGATGTGTCTGAACAACCGTATCGAAGGATCGCACCGATCGACACTGAAATGAAGAAAACATGGGACGGTTCACGTCTCCGCGCGAGGCGCAAGAATATCTGTCCGCCCGCGACCGGACCGAGATCGTCTTGCGTTCTCACCGCTATCGAATGTCCGCCAGTCGCCAACGGACGCTTTCGAGCTTTGGACCGCCTGTGCCATCGATGTGACCGCCTGATGGACCCAGGTCAGCCTGCGCTCATCCTCATACCAGCACCCTGGCACCGCCAGTTCATACGCTCTCTCAGATCGGGCTGTACGACTGTCGTCACGGTGTCGCTCTTTATGGAGGTCTTGAAAACCGTTTCGTCGGAGGCACCGAGGGACCGAACGCGTCCTGCGACGGGAGCAACGCTGGGACCCTGCCGGCGCCGGTAGACCGCTGGCGTCTTGCCGGATCCCACGCGTCAATCGCTTCGCCGGACCGCTCGCAGCCGTTCGAGGCGGACACCGCCGTCGATGAATTCGACCCCCTCGCCGGTCAGGGCAAGCTCCAGCCGCTCCAGCTTGGAGGCCGTGATGTCGCCTTCCCCCGCTTCGAAGCGGGCAATCGTCCTCAGCGAAACACCTGACTTGTCGGCCAAATCCTGCCTGTTCCAGGACAGAAGCGCGCGCGCAGCGGCAATCTGCTGTCGTTTTATCACTTATGAGCCCTTCAAAGTGCCGAGAATTGCACTATATATGCCATATACAATCAATGCAATCAACAAGCGGCATTCAATGTGCGGATGCCAGGAAGGGAAGGCATGTCACTTACCGAAATGCTGTTTCACCCAGGGCTGCTGCCCTTCGAGATCGCCGCCGGCGTGGTTCTGGGGCTCCTTCTGATTGAGGCGCTGGCGCTCCAGCTTGGCGGCAGCCTACTTGGCGCGGAGGCGGATATCGAGCCCGTTGGCGAGATTGACGCCGATGCCGATGCCGAGCAGGACGGCAGCTCCGGCGGTGTTCTCGGCTTGCTCGGGCTCGGCGATGTGCCGGCGATGATCTGGCTGACAGGCGTGCTGACGCCCTTTGCGCTGACGGGCTACGGGCTGCAGCTCACGGCGACGAGCCTCCTTGGCGCGCCGCTGCATGCCGGCCTTGCCACCGGTCTGGCCCTGCCGCCTGGCCTGGCACTCGGTGCCCGGATCGCGCGTCTGATCGGCCGGATTTTTCCGAAGACCGCAACAACCGCGATCTCGCGTCGCGCCTATGGGCGTCGGCGCGGTGTCATCACCGTCGGCACGGCTGCGGCCGACAAGCCCGCGCAGGCGCGCTTTCGCGACCAGCACGGCAACCTCCACTACGCGATGGTCGTTCCCTTCGACCCGGCCGACACCCTGCCCGAAGGCAGCGAGATCGCGATTCTGCGCAGCCATGACGGCGTCCTCAAGGCCGTCCGCATCGACTGACCCTCTCTTCAACGCGACCCCAAAAAAGGAGCTTCATCATGACCGATCTCACCACAGCCATCGCCATTCCCGTGGCCCTGATCCTCGGCTTTCTCCTTCTTGTCGGGCTGATCATGGCAAGGCTCTACCGCCGCGCCACGCGAGAAGTCAGCCTCGTGAAGACCGGCGCCGGCGGGCGACAGGTCATCATGGATGGCGGCGCCATCGTCATCCCGCTCCTGCATGAGGTGCGGCCCGTGAACATGAAGACGCTGCGCCTTGAGGTCAGCCGCACGGGCGAGGGCAGCCTGATCACCCGCGACCGGATGCGCGTCGATGTCGGGGTGGAGTTCTACGTCTCCGTCAACGCGACCGAGGACGGCATTGCGCGTGCCGCCCAAACCCTGGGCGACCGGACCTTCCATGTCGACCAGCTGCGCGAGCTGATCGAGGGCAAGCTGATCGACGGTCTGCGCGCCGTTGCGGCCCAGATGAGCATGGATGCGCTGCATGAGAACCGCTCCGGCTTCGTGCAGGAGGTGCAGAACACGGTGTCGGAGGATCTGCTGAAGAACGGGCTGGAGCTTGAGTCCGTTTCGCTCACGGCGCTCGACCAGACGCCCTTTGAGAGCCTTGACGAGAACAACGCGTTCAATGCGGTCGGCATGCGGCAGCTGGCCGAGGTGATCGCGGACTCCAAGAAGAAGCGCGCGCTGATCGACGCGGAGGCCGACACCGCCGTGCGTCAGGCCGCGATGGAGGCCGCCAAGCGCAAGCTGCAGATCGACCGCGAGGAGGAGGAGGCGAAGATCGCTCAGGCGCAGGAGATCGCGACGCTGCAGGCCGCGCAGGATGCCGAGATCGCCCGCCGCCGCGCCGAGGCGGAGGAGGAGGCCGAGGCCGCCCGCATCGCCAAGGAGCGCAGCGTGCGCGCGGCCGAGATCGCGCGGGAGGAGGCGATCCGCGCCGCCGAGATCGCCAAGGAGCGTCAGGTCGAGGTCGCCGATCAGGAGCGCCAGATCGTCGTCGCCACGAAGTCGGAGGAGGAAAGCCGCGCCCGCGCGAGCGCCGATCAGGCACGGGCCGAGGCCGTGAAGGCCTCCGAGGCGATCGCCACGGCGCGCGAGCTGGCCGAGGCCGAGCGGATCAAGCGCATCGCGATCCTCGAGGCCGAGCGCGAGGCTGAGCAGGCCGCCACCCGTGTCCGGCTCGAGGCCGCCGCGGAGCGTGAGGCTGCGGCCGACCGGGCCGAGGCGCTCCGCGAGGAGGCGACGGGCGAGGCGGACGCCCTCCGGATCCGGGCGGAGGCCAAGAAGCTCGACAAGCTGGCCGAAGCGGAGGGCGCGCGGGCGCTGATCGACGCCGACAACGCCCTTTCGGCCGAGATCGTGGCGATGAAGGTGCAACTCGCGCGGCTTCAGGCCCTGCCCGAGATCGTGGGTCAGATGGTCAAGCCGGCTGAGAAGATCGACTCGATCAAGATCCACCACGTCACAGGGCTGGGCGGCAGCACGGGGGGCGACGGCGCAACCGGCACGCCCGTCACCCAGGCCGTCGATGCGATCGGCACGATGGCCTTCCAGCTTCCCGCCCTCAAGAAACTGGGCGAGGAGGTGGGTGTCAGCCTCGAAGACGGGCTGGCCGGTGTCGTCGCCGCGGCCCTTCCCCAGGCGAAAGACCCGGCGTAAGTCGCACACCAGCATCCCCGGACAGCCATGCGAGGTCGCGGAACGCCGCGGCCTCGCCACGTTTTGGAGGGCGGGCGTGCGTCCCGCCCGCCGCGGGCGCCATGCCGGATCCAGACCAGCGCTAGCGGATCGCGTCCCACTCCAGCTCAAACCTCGCGAGGTATTTGCGGAGCCGGTCCGCGTCGTTGCGCGATGTCTTTTGGGTGCGGGAGATGCTGAAGAGTTTGCGGCCAGCGTCGCTCAGCGTTCTGGAGGAGCGGCAGGCCCGGATGACCGCGGCGAGCTGGACTTCGTCGAAAGGGTCGATCTCCTGTGCCGTGTTGCCCAGAACCTCCCTCAGGAGCTGCTTGTCGGGGTCTCTCGTCCGGTCCTGCCAGGAGGCCGAGAGCCGCGCGATCTCGTCGGCGACCATGGTCTGGGTGATCCGGCCCCGCGGCGAGAGCGTGCAGAGCCGGCGCACCGACCCTCCGAACTCCCGGAAGTTGCCGCTCCAGGCTGTGGCGGGGTCCGTCGCGAAGGCGAGGTAGTCCTGGCGCGCATCCGCGTTGAACCCGACGCGGGTGCCGAGGTCGCGCTCGCACCGGTCCAGCTCAAAGAGGAGGTTCGCCTCGATGTCCTCCGTGCGGTCGCGCAGCGGCGGGAGGGTGAAGGCCCACATATCGAGGCGCGACAGAAGATCCGGCCGGAACTTGCCCTCGGCCGTCATCTTCCGGAGGTCTCCGTTCGCCCCGGCAATGACGTGGAACCGGCTCGAGACCTCGTAGTCGGATCCGAGGGGATAGAAGCGCCCGGTCTCGATCGCATGCAGGATCACGGCCTGTTCGTTGAGGCCGAGCGCATCGATCTCGTCGAGAAACAGCACACCTCCATCGGCCTCGCGCAGGAGACCGTTGCGCTCGGACCCGGCTTGCCCGGCATGCGAGCGGCGCTGCCCAAAGAGGGTCGCAATGGCGGTGTCGCGGGTGATCGTGGCGCAGTTGACATGGACGAGCCGCCCGCTGACGCGCCGGCGGTCGAGCTTCAGGTTGTGGATGCGCGCGGCGAGCTCGGTCTTGCCCGTCCCGGTCTCCCCCAGAAGCAGGATTGGCGCGTCCGAGGTGCTGGCCAGAAGCTCGATCTGGTCGATCACGGCGTTGTAGGCCGCGTTCCGCGTCTCGATCCCGCCCTTCAGTTGATCGGTGTATTCTCGCGAGAGCTGATCGAAGCGCTGCTGGAGCGCGTTGTAGCGGCTGAGATCGAGGTCGATCACGTCCAGCGTCGGTGCGGCGTCCTCCCCCCGCGGTGGGCCGGTCTGCAAGAGGCGCGCCGGGACGTGCCGGCTTTCGGTCAGGAGGAACCAGCAGATCTGGGCCACGTGGCTGCCGGTGGTGAGATGGACGTGGTACCGCTCCCGATCCTCGTCGAAGCCGTAATGGCGCGCGTAGTCGAAGAGCTTGCCGTAGACGTGCTGAAAGTCCCAGGGATCGTCGAGATCCATGTTCACGAGCAGGACCTCCGTCTCGGGCGACAGCTCCTCCACCTCCCGTTTGACGTCGTGGGCGAGGCGGCTGAACTTCCTGTCGTAGAGCAGTTCGAGCCGGTGGACGGGGAAGGCATCGTGCTGCACGAGGCTGCGCGTCGGCTTCCATTTGCGCCGTTTCCCGACGTCCTTCTGGGTGCCGAGGAAGCCGAGGACAACGTTTCGCATCAGCGCTATACCATGTTATAATCTGCAATCTTTTGGTATCGTAATTTGTCGCCGCGGTTTTGGCAATTCGCTGGAAAGCGCAATTAATTTAGCGGTTTGGCTGATTTTTGGCGATTGCTTTGGCGCCGCACGGTCCTGTGCCAAACCCTCCTCACCAAGTGAGAAGGACGAGAGCAATGGCAAACAAATCCGTGTTTGCATCGATGAAGGGCCGGTTGCTGCCGGCGCGCGCCGCCAACAAGGAGGCAGCACCGGCCTACGCCTATTCCGATGCCCATGCCCTGGCGCAGGTGGCCGTGACCGGCACCTTCGGGGGGATGCTCTACCAGAGCGCTCAGGAAGAGCTTGAGTATGTGCTGATGGTCGCCGAGGCGGTGGACGCAGAGACGCTGGCGAAGACCGCCATCTACGCGCGCAAGACCGGCCATATGAAGGACATGCCGGCCGTGTTGCTGGCGATCCTGGCGCGGCGCGATCCAGTGCTCTTCCGCAAGGTCTTCGGCCGCGTGGTCGACACGGGCAAGATGCTGCGGACCTTCGTTCAGGTGATCCGTTCGGGTCAGACGGGGCGGACGTCGCTCGGCTCCGCGCCGAAGGCCATGGTGCAGCACTGGCTGAACGCGGCCTCCGACCGGGCGCTGATTGCCGCCAGCATCGGCAACGACCCGTCGCTGGCGGACGTGATCCGGATGGTCCACCCGAAGCCGCAGACGCCGGCGCGGGAGGCGCTTTTCGCCTGGATCATCGGGCGCCCCTGCGATGTCTCGGCCCTGCCGCAGGCGCTGCAGGACTGGTTTCGCTTCAAGGAGACCGGCAAGGGACCGGTTCCGGACGTGCCGTTCCAGATGCTGACGCAGCTGGAGCTCTCCTCAGCCCACTGGTCGCGCATTGCGCGCAAGGGCTCGTGGCAGATGGTGCGCCAGAACCTGAACACGTTCGAGCGCCACGGCGTCTTTGGCGTGAGGAAGACAGCGGTCCATGTTGCAGCGCTCCTGCGCGACCCCGAGGCGATCGGCAAGGCTCGGGCCTTTCCGTATCAGCTGATGGTCGCGGCGCAGAACGTCTCGGAGCGCATGCCGCCCGAGATCGTGTGGGCCTTGCATGACGCGATGGAGATCGCGGCGGGCAACGTGGCGAAGATCAAGGGTCAGGTGGTGATCTGCCCGGATGTGTCCGGCTCGATGACCTGGCCCGTGACCGGGTCCCGGACGGGCTCAACGTCGCGGGTGCGGCACGTCGATGTGGCCGCACTGGTCGCCGCGTCGCTGCTGCGCGCGGCACGCGGGGCGCAGGTTCTGCCGTTCGACGTCGCCGTGCGCGATGTGCGTCTGAGGCCGCGCGACACGATCCTGACCAATGCCGAGAAGCTCGCGGCACTGGGCGGGGGCGGAACGACGTGTTCGGCGCCGCTGCGGTATCTGAACGCGCGGGGGCGGGCGCCTGATCTTGTGGTCTTCGTCTCGGACAACCAGTCCTGGGTCGATGCCGGGTCGGGTGGGCAGGGGACTGCGATGATGAAGGAGTGGGAGAAGATCAAGCGTCGGAACCCGGCGGCCAGACTGGTCTGCATCGACATCGCGCCCTACGGCACGACGCAGGCGCAGACCCGTGAGGACGTGCTGAACATCGGCGGGTTCTCGGATGCGGTCTTCGATCAGATCGCGGCCTTCGCCGCCGGTCAAACCGGGGCCGAGCACTGGGGCCGTGAGATCGCGAAGATCGAACTCTGACACCGTTCCGGGCGGCACGCCGCCCGGGACAACCCGAAACGGAGAAAGGAGCACAAGCTCCGGCGAATGCCGGTGGCACTGCTGGGAGAGTGCTGGTCCATGGATCGGAGGGTGCGGGTTCAAATCCCGTCGCGCGTGACACCACGCCGGAGCTCGTAGGACACGTGTCACCCCAAGGTCCCCACAGCGGACTGCCTTGTTGTCGGAGCTTACATCACTCGGGCGGAATGCCGGTGGGATTACATGTTCGATGATGTCAGAGATCTCATCAACCCCTTGTCCGCCCGACCGAACGAAAGGAAAGACGCGGCGAATGCCGATGGAACTACAGCGCTTCTAACGCCCAGGGTGCGGGTTCGAGTCCCGTCGCGGCCGCCATTCTGAGGGCCGCGTAGCTCAATGGTAGAGCAGGTCCGTGTTTCATCACTCCTTGTCGCCGCACTGCGCCCGTAGCTCAGCGGTCAGAGCACCCGTCTCTTAAACGGGGGGCCGTGGGTTCAAATCCCACCGGGCACACCAAACACGCGCCACCCGGCGCAACGAAAGGACCGTCCGGGGGAATGCCCGTGGGAGTACATCGACTTCAACTCGACCGCCGAAAGGCCTCTCACGACCCCCTTGTCCCCCGGACCCGCAAACCCATGGCGACGGCCGAAGGAACGACATCGCACGCCGTTCCGGCCAATGGCTGCACGGGTTCGACCCCGACATCGCGGGCGCCCGGACGGCAAACGCCTTTTTGGGGGCGGAGCGGGCCGCCCGGGGTGTTTCGGACTGAGATGCGCTTCGCGTGACGGATCGCCTTGTTCGCGGCAGCGATGTGCGAGCCGACTTCCTGGCATTGGGCGCTATATGTGCGGGCTCGGAGGGTGGTGCCGTCGCGGTTCTTGAAGCGGGAGAGGCCGGTCTCGGCGAGGGAGCGTCCTCCGTCTCCGGTCCGGCTCGGACAGGCGATGCGACCGTGCGCGGCAATTCCGGCCGCCTGTTGTTCGCACTCAGTGCTGCCGTGGAGCGTGCCAGGAGGCAGGATGGCGGTCGTCGACGAAGCGGTGCAGTCCCTCAAAGCCCAGTTTGAACTCCCGCTCGGCGAGCGAAAGCTTGCACCAAAAACCGCGTTGACGGGGTCTTTCCGTGTTTTGCGGCAGGTCGCGGTCGGGGCCGTAAACGATCCGAAGGCCGTCGCGCGCCCACACTTGCATCGCCGGTTGAAGAAAGCCTTTTTCCGCGCGCAGGACAAAGGCATTGGGCTTGATCACCAGACCTTCAGCCCCGGCAGTGGTATGTCGTTGCCACCGGCCAGAGATGGCGGCGCGATCTTCCCCGCTGACACCATCGAACTGTCTCCAGGCGGTGGGTCTTTGGATCGGATCGGCCTCGGCCAGAGTTCCGTTCGTCTCCATATGCCAGACGTGGGGCATGGTGACAAAGACCTGCCCCTCGGCCGCCGGAACATGAGAGGGCGCGGTCCGGTGGTTTTCGATGCTGGTTGCTTTCCAGCAAATCCCGGCAGTGGTGCGCCAGAGGCCGCAGGTCTCCCTCCCCGCCGCAAGCCGCGCGACGATGGCGGCCTCTGCCTCCGGATCCTTGAAGAACGGAAAGCCCGTGCGGGTGTAGACCACAGCGGCCGCGCCGCCCTCGGCCCCAAACCGCAACGTCGTGGCCTCTGCATCCCGAGCCACGACAAGCAGCGCACGCGAGCCCCGGCGCTTTTCTTCCCACCCGATCGGTGACCCCGCGAGCTCCTCTTCCGGACACACGAAGAGCAGGCCGTCCGGTGCCGTCGGGCAGGATGCCATCGTGTGCGGCAATTGGGCCAGCCAGCGTGAGCCGGGAGCGTCCCGACGCGACATGCGCGCCATGTGCGACCGCGGCATGTGCGAGAGGGGTTTGGATGCGATGTGATGGGCTGTCGGGGGGCCATGGATGCGCCGGCCGCGGGTGGCGGTCGGGTCCGGGTCGAGGCTGGGCGGTCGGGGGCAT
>JBCCWM010000179.1:0-8524 GCA_039193505.1 Pseudomonadota bacterium
CTCGGCTCAAACGGCGCGGGAAAGACAACGCTCTTCAACTGCATCACCGGGGATTTCGCGCCGAGCTCAGGCGCGATCCGGTTCTTCGGCGAGGACATCACCCAGTTCCCGCCGCATGAGCGGATCCGGAGGGGGCTGCGGCGGACATATCAGATCAGCCTCCTCTTCGGTGGGCTGACAGTGCTCGACAACATCTATCTGGCCTGTCGCGGCGTCTCGCGCGGGCGGTTCTCATTCCTCCGGCCCCGTCGGTCCGAGTCGCTGATGGCGAGTGCCGAGAACCTCGTCCATGTTGTCCATCTCGACGACGCCGCGGAGACGCCGGTTGCCGACCTGTCCTACGGCCAGCAGCGCCAGCTCGAGATCGCGATGGCGCTCGCGGGGGCGCCGCGGTTCATCCTCTTCGATGAGCCCGCCGCGGGCCTTTCGCCCACCGAACGGACTGAGCTCATCGAGATCCTGATGGGCTTGCCCGGCCATATGGGCTTCATCATCATCGAGCATGACATGGACGTCGCGCTCCGCGTCGCGGAGAGCGTGACGATGATGCACAACGGTCGGATCTTCAAAGAGGGCAAACCGGCCGAAATAGAAGAGGATGCGGAGGTCCAGGCGCTTTATCTCGGGGGCGGCGATGGCTGACATCCTCGAGATCCGCGATCTCAACGTCTTCTATGGCCACAGCCACGCCCTCCAGGGCGTGACGCTCTCGCTTGGGCACGGCGTCCTCTCCGTCGTCGGACGGAACGGGATGGGCAAGACCACGATGTGCAAGGCGATCATGGGCCTTGTCCCGGTCTCGGCCGGCTCGATCTCCTTTGCGGGGCAGAGCCTTGCGGGGCGCGGCTCGGCCGAGATCGCGCGCCTCGGGATCGGCTATGTGCCCCAGGGCCGGCGGCTCTGGCGGTCGCTCACGGTCGATGAGCATCTGCGGCTCGTGGCCCGCCGAGGCGGCGCCTGGACGATCGAGCGGGTCTACGGGACCTTCCCGCGGCTTGCTGAGCGGCGCCAGAACCTCGGCTCGCAGCTCTCGGGCGGGGAGCAGCAGATGCTGGCCATCGGCCGCGCGCTCCTCCTCAATCCGCGACTTCTGGTGATGGACGAACCGACCGAGGGGCTCGCCCCCGTGATCGTCGACCAGGTGCAGGAGATGCTGGTGCGTCTCGGCGCCGAGGGGGGCATCGATGTGCTCGTGATCGAGCAGAACATCGGCGTCGCCTGCGCGGTGTCCGAGCAGGTCGCGATCATGGTGAACGGCCGGATCAACCGAGTGATGGACGCCGCGACGCTCGCCGCGGACCGGGATCTGCAGCAGGCGCTCCTCGGCGTTGGGCGGCACTCCCACGACGAGACGCCGCTGCCCGAAACGGCGGCGCGCGCGCCGGAGGCGGCGCCCAAGGGGCCGCTAAAGGTCTATCTCTCGAACCCCGTGATCCCAACCCGGTGGAGCCAACCCGTCCCCGTCCGCGTCATCGAGACCGCAGCGCGGACCGTCACCGAGGTCACGGCCCCCCGCGAGGCAGCCGCCCGCCCGAAAAGCCGGGGCGGTGCGGTTCTTGTTTGCGGCACGCTCGACACCAAGGGGGCGGAGCTCAAGTTCCTCCGCGACCGGTTGGCCGAGCAGGGCGTGCAGGCACGGCTTGTCGATCTCTCGACCTCGGGCAGACCTTCGGGCGCAGAGGTGCCGCCCCACGCCGTCGCCGCGCTCCACCCGCGAGGGGCCGCGGGCGTCTTTACCGGCGACAGAGGGACAGCGGTCAGCGGGATGACCCGCGCGTTCGAGCGCTGGATGGCGCTGCAGGAGGATGTGGGCGGCGTGATCGCGGCCGGCGGCTCGGGCGGCACGGCGCTGGTCGCGCCGGCCTTTCGGGCCCTGCCTGTGGGGGTGCCGAAAGTCATCGTCTCGACTGTGGCGAGCGGCAACACAGAGCAATATGTCGGGCCCTCCGACATGCTGATGATGCACTCGGTCGCCGATGTGCAGGGCATCAACTCGATCACGCGCGATGTGCTCTCAAACGCGGCCGGCGCGCTTGCGGGCATGGTTAAGGCCCGCGCCCTGCCCCGCGATGCGCAGGACGACAAACCCGCCATCGGGCTGACGATGTTTGGCGTAACGACCCCGTGCGTTCAGCGGATGAGTGCGGCGCTCGAAGCGGATTTCGACTGCCTCGTCTTCCACGCGACGGGGACGGGCGGGCGGTCGATGGAGAAGCTCCTCGATTCAGGCCTCCTCGCCGGCGTGATCGACGTCACGACGACGGAGGTCTGCGATATGATCGCAGGCGGGGTCTTCGCTGCGACCGAGGACCGCTTTGGCGCCTCGATCCGGGCGGGCCTGCCCTATATCGGCGCCTGCGGCGCGCTCGACATGGTCAATTTCGGCCCGCCCGACACCGTGCCAGAGCGCTACCGCGGCAGGCTCTTTTACGAGCACAACCCGCAGGTGACGCTGATGCGCACCACCGTGGAGGAGAACCGTCAGATGGGGCGCTGGATCGGCCAGCGGCTGAACGAGATGACGGGGCCGGTCCGCTTCTACCTGCCCGAGGGCGGCGTCTCGATGCTCGACGCGCCTGGCAAGACCTTCTGGGATCCCAAGGCGCGCGGCGCGCTTTTCACAGCGCTGGAGGAGACCGTCCTCCAGACCTCCGCGCGCCAGCTGATCCGCACCCCCCAGAACATCAACGACCCTGACTTCGCCGACCTCGTGATCGGCGCCTTCCGCAGCTTTCACGGCGCGCCCCGGCGCCGCGCAACAGGAGCCTGAGCCTCGTGTTTTCCCGATCCGATCTGATGACCAAATTCCGCGCGATGCGCGACCGGGGCGAGCCAATCATCGGCGGCGGCGCCGGCACAGGCCTCTCAGCCAAATGCGAGGAGGCCGGCGGCATCGATCTGATCGTGATCTACAATTCCGGCCGCTACCGAATGGCCGGGCGGGGCTCGCTCGCCGGGCTGATGCCCTATGGCGACGCAAACGGCGTGGTGATGGAGATGGCGGGGGAGGTGCTGCCGGTCGTCAAGAAGACGCCCGTCCTCGCGGGCGTCTGTGCGTCCGACCCGTTCCGGCTGATCGACAGGTTCCTCGATCAGGTGAAGGCCGCGGGGTTCTCCGGCGTGCAGAACTTCCCGACAGTGGGCCTGATCGACGGCACCTTCCGCGCCAACCTCGAAGAGACCGGCATGGGCTTTGCCCACGAGATCGAGATGATCCGCATGGCCGCGGAGCGCGATCTTCTAACGACGCCATACGTCTTCTCGGAGGCCGATGCGCGCGCCATGGCGGAGGCGGGCGCGGACATCATCGTCGTGCATCTCGGCCTGACCACCGGCGGCGCGATCGGCGCGGACACGGCCGTGACGATTGAGGACGCGCCGAGGCTGACGGATGCCTGGGCCGCCGCCGCGCTCGAGGTCAACCCCGACGCGATCGTGCTGGTGCATGGCGGCCCAGTCGCGATGCCGGAGGACGCGGACTACGTGCTCCGCAACACAAAGAACTGCCACGGATTTTACGGCGCGTCCTCGATGGAGCGGCTGCCAACCGAGGTCGCGCTCACCGAACAGACCAAGCGTTTCAAGGAGATCGGCCACCCGAGGCCGGAGAGGAGCCCCTCATGACAGGTCAACTCATCGGCCAGCTGATCCTCTGGTTCATCTTCGCCGTCATCGTCATCTTCATCCTCTATTGGGTGATGCACTGGCTCTACAAACGCTCAACGAAGGAGATCGCCTTCGTCCGCACGGGGTTTCTTGGCGAGCGCGTGGTGATAAATGGTGGCGCCTTTGTCTGGCCGATCATCCACGACATCACCCCCGTCAGCATGAACTCCATGCAGCTCGCCGTCACGCGCGAGAAGGACGACGCGCTGATCACCAAGGACCGGATGCGGATCGATGTGGATGCGGAGTTCTATGTCCGGGTCGAGCAGACAAAGGATGCGGTGAGCCTTGCGGCCTCCACCCTCGGGCGGCGGACGCTGGAGCCCGAGCGGATCAACCGGCTTCTCGAAGGCAAGTTCATCTCGGCGCTGCGCACGGTCGCCAGCCAGATGAGCCTCGAGGAGGTGCACGAGAACCGCGACGCCTATGTCGCGCGGGTGCATGAGGCGGCGCAGGTCGGCCTCGCGAAAAACGGGCTCGAGCTGGAGAGTGTCGCCGTCACCGACATCGACCAGACCGACATTGAGTATTTCAACCCATCGAACCGGTTCGATGCCGAGGGTCTGACGACCGTGATCCAGGCGGTGGAGGAGCGGCGGAAGCTTCGCAACGACATCGAACAGGACACGATGATCCGGATCCGGGCCCGGAACCTCGAGGCCGAGAAACAGGCCCTCGACATCGAACGCGAGAGCGAGGAGGCCCGCCTCACCCAGGAGCGCGACGTCGAGTTCCGACGCGCCCAGCAGTCGGCCGAGGTTGCGCGCGAGCGGGCGGAGCGGGTGAAGGAGGCCGAGCAGGCCACACTCTCCTCCCGAGAGGCGATCGAGACGGCGAAGATCCAGAACGAGCGTGCGATCTCCGAGGCGCGGATCCACTCCGAGCGGGAGGTGCGGCAAAAGGAGATTGAGCGTCAGAAGGTGATCGACGAGGCCGAGATCGCGACGCGCGAGATGATTGAGACCGCGCGGATCAACCAGGAGAAAACCCTGACCTCGGAGCGGATCCGCACGACGCAGGAGACCGAGGCCGCCGACATCGCGGCGCGCGAAGCCATCGAAAAGGCCAAGATCGCGCAGGAACGCGCCGTCACAGAGGCGCGGATCGCCAAGGATCAGGAGACCCAAAGCCTCGAGATCGCACGCCAGCGCACGGTCGACGAGGCGGAGATCTCGGCCACGGAACTGATCGAGAAGGCCAGGATCTCGCAGCAAAAGGCGGTGACGGAGGCGCGGATCTCGCTTGAGCGGACGACGCGCGAGAAGGAGATCGCGCGCAACCTCGCCATCGAGGAGGCCGAGATCCAGAGCCGGGAGGCCGCCGAGAAGCTCCGCATCGCGCAGGAGCAGACCGTGAACGCGGAGCGGATCACCTCGGACCGAGCGACCCGCGCGCTCGAGATCGAGCGCAAACGCGCGCTCGAGGAGGCGGAGGTTGCGGCCGCGGAGGCGGTGGAGGCCGCCAAGATCGCGCGCGAAAAGACGCTTGCGGCCGATCGGATCGCCTCCGAGCAGGCAACGCGCGCGCTCGAGATCGAGCGGGGCAAAGTCCTCGACGCGCAGCAGATCGCCGCGGCCGAGGCGACCTCCCGCGAGAAGATTGCCCAGGAGGAGCGGGTGCGCGCGCTCGAGATCCAGCGCAATCGGGCCATCGACGAGGCCGAGATCGCCTCACGCGAGGCGGTGGAGACCGCGCGGATCGCCCAGGAGCGCCAGCTCAAGGTCGAACAGATCGACGCGCAGGAGACGACCGAGGCCCGCGAGGTTGCCCGCGCCGCCGCCGTCGAAGCAGCGCAAATCGCGGCCCGCGAAGCGACCGAGGCCAAGCGCATCGCGCAGGAGAAGGCGACGGCGGCCGAACGGATCGGCGCTGAGCGCGATGTCCGCGCGCTGGAGATCGCCCGGACCCAAGCGCTCGACGAGGCCGAAGTTGCCGCGCGGAAGGCGGTTGAGACCGCCCGCGTCGCGCAGGAGGCCGCGGTCGCTGTCGCCCGGATCGAGCAGGAGGAGGCCACGAAGGAGCGCGACGTCGCCCGTGCCCGCGCGCTCGAGGCCGCGGAGATCGCCAAGGCCGAGGCCACCGAGGCCGCCCAGATCGCCAAGGAAAAGAAGATCGCCGCCGAGCGCATCGCCTACGAGCAGGACCTCCGCGAGCGCGAGATCGCGCGAACCCGCTCGGTCGAGGTCGCCGATGCCGAGGCGCGCGAGCGGATCGAGGCCGCCCGAATTGCCGAGGCGACGAAAACGAAGGCCGCCGAGATCGCCCGCGACGCCGAGATCCGCGCCCGCGAGATCGAAAAGCAGGAGGCGATCGAGGCCGCCGAGATCTCCTCTCGCCGCCTGGTCGAGGGGCAGCGGATCGAGAAGGAGGCCGAGACCACGGCCGAGAAGATCGCCCGCGACCAGCGCATCCGCGATCTGGAGATCGCGCGGAACCAGGCGCTCGACCAGGCCCAGATCGCCGCCGACGAGGCGATCGAAGCGGCCCGCGTGGCCAAGGAGCGCACCGTCGACGCGGAGCGGATCGCGGCGGAGCAGACGCTCGATGCCCGCAGGCTCGAGCGGAAGAAGGCCATCGAGCACCTCGAGATCGCGCGCCTCCAGGCGCTCCGCGAGGCCGAGATCGCCTCCCAGGAGGAGATCGAGCGCGCCAAGATCGCCTCCGAGAGAGGTCTCGACGACGCCCGGATCGGGCATCAGACCGAGCGCCGCCGTCTGGAGATCGGGCGCGAAAAAGCGGTCGAGGAAGCATCGATGGAGAAGGCCATCGCGCTCTACCAGAAGTCGCTGGAGGAGAGCGCGGCGGCTGTCGAGGCCGAGAGCGCCCGCGCCCGTGCCCTTGAGGCGGCCGAAAAGGCCAAGACCGCCGCCGAGACCGAGGCGACAGCGCGCGCAAAGACTGTCGATCAAATCCGTGCCGAGACCGAGGCCGAGCGCACGCGCCTGATCGCCGAGGCGGAGAAGGTCCGGAGTGCCGTGGAGGCCGAGGCTCAGCGCCTGATCAACGAGGCCGAGAACGTGCTGACCGACGAGGCCCGCGCCTCGCTCTTCAAGCGCAAGATGCTGGAGCATGTCGAGGGCATCGTGGCGGCGTCTGCAAAGCCGCTCGAGCACGTCTCCGACATCAAGATCATGCAGCTTGGCGGCAACGGCACCCAGGGGCTCGACTGGTCCGGCAACGGCGGCACCGGGCATGGCGGCGATGCGCCCTCGCCCACCGACGAGGTGATGAACTCCGCCCTCCGGTATCGGGTCCAGGCACCTTTCGTCGACAGTTTGATGAAGGAGATCGGGATCGACGGGGCCAATGTCGCGAAATCAGACATCTTTCGGAACGCGAGCGACATGACCCGCGCTGCCTCTGAGATCGCGCGCGCGGAAGCCGCGAAGAATAAGAGCTGATGGCCCGCGTCTACGTCTCCTCCGTCATCGGGGCGCCGGCGGCCCGTGTCTGGGAGCGGGTGCGCGATTTCAACGCGCTCCCCAAATGGCACCCGCGGATCCGCGACAGCCGGATCGAGGACGCGTTGCCATCCGACAAGATCGGGTGCATCCGAAACTTCAGCCTCCAGAACGGCGACACGATCCGCGAACAGCTATTGGGCCTTTCGGACTACGACATGTTCTGCACCTACGCGATCTTGGAGAGCCCGATGCCCCTCTCCGACTACATCGCGACGCTCCGCCTGACCCCGGTGACCGAAGGCGACCGGACCTTCATCGAGTGGTCAGCCGAGTTTTCCTGCACGCCGGAGGATGAAAAGGACTTGGTGGGCGGCATTGGAACGGATGTTTTTCAGACGGGGTTTGACGCCTTGAAGCGTCATTTCGGCGGCTGAGCCGCACATCTGGGGAGAAAACCAATGAAAACTCTGATGGCCTTGACCCTCACCGCCCTCGCCGGGGCCGCGCTCGCGGACGGGCACACGCCCGTACTGCCGCCCCTTGTGCCGCAACCGAACGCCGAGATGACGACCGTCGAGCACATCGAAGCGCTCAATGCCTGCGACTGGAACCGGTTGATGGCGCAGTATCCCGAGGAAGTGCTGATCATCCTGCCAAACGGCGTCTGGGTTGAGGGCCGGCCGGCCGTGGGGGAGGTTTTTGTAGGCTTTTGCACGCCCCGCTCCGAGGGCGGCTTCATCGGCGCGACTTTCATCGCCGAGAAGGTCAAGACCGTCGGCGACACGGTCAATGTCTCTTGGCGGGTCGAGGCCGACTGGCTGGCAGAGCCTTACAAGGGTGCGGACGCCTATGTCACACGAGACGGGCTGATGTATGTCCAGGTCACGACCTTCGATCCGTCTGCCATGGCCTTCGCGGAGTAAGCCGAGTGCCGCGCGTGGTCAAAAGCACAGTGATCGCGGCGCCCATCGAGGCCGTGTGGGAGATCCTGCGCGACTTCAACGGCCACGATCGCTGGCACCCGGCCATTGCGACGAGCGGTGTGGAACGCGGCCGCGCTGCGGATGAGGTGGGCTGTGTGCGCCGGTTTCGACTTGCGGATGGGGGGGAGCTGCGCGAGCAGCTCCTCACCCTCTCCGATCTCGAGACGGCGTTCAGCTACTGCCTCCTCGACACGCCGATCCCGCTTTTCAACTACGTCGCGCATGTGCGGCTCTCCCCGGTGACCGACACCGACGAGACCTTTTGGGAGTGGGAGAGCCGGTTCGACACACCGAAGGGCCGCGAGGCCGAGCTCCGCGAGACCGTCGCGGAGGGGATTTACCAGGCCGGGTTCGATGCGATCCGCGCCGAACTGGGGCTGGAGGGCTGATGCTGACGGTTGAGACCTATCCGACGCTTGCCGAGGCCGCCGGACGGCTCGGCCCCGATGCGGCGTTCCTCGGGGGCGGGAC
>JBCCWM010000180.1:0-8516 GCA_039193505.1 Pseudomonadota bacterium
GGACAGTGCCCCGGGCGCCGGTGAAAGGGAGCCAATCTTCGGATAGGTCAGGGTTGATCTGGCTGGCAGGCCGACGGTGGGAGTGTCGGTGACATGAGCGTTTCAAGCGACATGGAGCGCCGCGCGACCGCCCATCGGTCGATGGTCTAGCGCATCGGCGCGCCGACGAGGCGGACGATGGCGTCGTCGTTCGGGACCATGCCGATGACCTCGGCATGCCGCGTCCCCTCTCGGGGCGCCCGCCCCGGCGGTTTGGTCGATCTGGGCCCTCTGTTTGCGGGTGGGGGGACATGGAAGCCGGGACGTCGTCGCGGGAGCCGTCCATCAGGGCGCCGAGCCTGGGATGCTGTTCGCGGAGCGCGTCCGCGACGATCTCCCAGGTGTCTCGGCCTCAACCTTGGTTTCTTAGGCAACGATGGTCTTCAGCATTGCCGCGATCGCGGTGAGCTGCTTGGCGGGCGCCTGAGCAGTCCGCATCCGGTGAATTCGGCACGCCGGGTGGGCGACCCGCCGCGCCACGGCCCGGAGGCCCTTGCGCTCGTCGGCGATCGCCAGCGTCACGCCACGCGGGCCAGCATCAGCACACGAACGCAGGAGCTCGGTCCAGAACGTCGCTGCACTTGAGGGGAACGCCCAGACCCTTGCGCCTGCCTTCCTCGTTGACCGCCAACGCGATTGTCACCGCACGGCTGACGATCCGCCTCCTTCGCAGACCTTGAGGTAGTTCGCGTCGATCCAGAGATAGAGCCATGCACCCTCCGGCGGCTGGGACAGGACGGCGTTCATCCGCTCATCGATCTCGGCGCAGAGCCGACCGACATGCCGCTGGCTCCCATGGCCTTGACCGTATTGTCGACGGCCCACGTCGAGTTGTCGTGGACTAGGCTGCCTGGCACACGGCGACCAAGACCGTCTCCGCCGCCCGGCGGGGCCTTCAGGATGCTCGGGACGGAGCTGCCCTTGCGCCGCTTCGGACCCTCCAGGGCGATCCGACCGGCCCGAGCATCCCAGTCTCGGCATCCGCTGCGCTGCACCTCCAGCATCGGCGCTGGCGCGCCCTTGGCCCCGCCCGTCCGCAAAAGGCCAATGTCTCGCGTCGGAGCTCGCCGCAGGCCAGCTTCTCAACCAGCTCGATCGCCGCCTCTCTCTCGTTGGTCATCGACATCCCCGTCGTCGCTTCCAGGTCTCGCAACCCGAACCGTCTCCGACGAAGGGCGGTGACCGCCAGCGCCACTTACGGCCGCACTACGACGACGGCTCCGCACGCGCCCTTTTAAACAACCACACGGGACACTGCCCAGTGGCAGTCTGGTGGTTGGTCATTTGATCACCGAGAGACCTCTGGCTGGCTCGATGTGCCACCATCCCGGAAGACATCGGACCAGCCATGGGGCAAGTGGTGGGATTGTTCGTTTAGAGGTGTGCTTTCTCGGTTTCATAGATGGTCATGTCCTCGCGCCAGATCTGCAGGATGATCGCCAATCGCACCGGCAGAGCGCGCCTGTCGTAAAACAATGTCTGACCCCACGCGAGCAGCGCATCCGGCAGAAGTAACGCCGCGAAACACCTGGCCAGACAGGATGAAACACCGGTCAGCGGCTGCCGGCGTCCTTGGTGACCTAGGTTTTGAGCCCTACACTCTGGGAGCGGCGTGCGGAGAGCTCGTCCTCCAGACCGGCGAGGATCCGGCGCACGAGCCCGAGCCCGCTGAAGACGAGCGCGGTGTAGAGTTGCACCGCATTGGCCCCGGCGCGGAGCCGGGCGAGGGCGTCCTCGGCGGAGGCGATGCCGCCAACGCCGATCAGGGGCAGCGCGGTGCGGGCGCGGAGCGACGCGATGGTCTCGGTCGCCCGCGCGCGGAGAGGGGCGCCGGAGAGGCCACCGAGCTCAGCGCGGGCGGCGCTCCGAAGGGCGGGACGCTCCGTTGTGGTGTTGGTCGCGATGATGCCTGAGAGGTCCGCGGCCTCGACCACACGGACAATCACGTCGAGCTCCGCCGGCCCGAGATCCGGGGCGATCTTGATGAACAAAGGGACCGGCCGCGCAAGCCCCGCATTGGCCGCCTGCGCCACATCGAGTACCGCTGAGAGTGCGTCTGCCCCCTGCAGGTCCCGCAGCCGCTCCGTGTTGGGGGAGGAGACGTTGACTGTCGCGAAGTCCACATGCGCCCCGCACCGGGACAGAACCAGTCCGTAATCGGCCGCCCGGTCCACACTGTCTTTGTTGGCGCCGAGATTGATCCCGAGGATCCCCCGTTTCGGGCGCCGCGCCAGACGCTCCGCCACGACATCCATGCCCGCGCTGTTGAAGCCAAAACGATTGATGATCGCCCGGTCTTCGGTCAGCCGAAACACCCGCGGACGCGGGTTGCCGGGCTGCGGACGCGGGGTTACCCCGCCGATCTCGACAAACCCGAACCCACTCCTGAGTAGCGGGCGCAGCGCGGTTGCGTCCTTGTCGAACCCGGCCGCAAGGCCCACCGGGTTGCTGAGCCGGAGACCTGCGATTTCGGTCGCGAGACAGGGATTTCCCGAGCAGACCGGTACCCGCGCGAGCCCGAGCTTCAAGAGGGTTAGCGCTGCGTGATGCGCGCGCTCGGGCTCCATCCTCTGAAGCAGGCGGAGGCCAGCCCGCTCGACAAAGCCGCTCACAAGAGCCCCGTGAAATCGTGGCCGCCGGGTCCAAGCGGCAGGGGGCGGCTCCAGACCACATCCCGCGCCTCGAGCGGGCGGTAGAGATGCGGGAAGAGCGCGCCTCCCCGCGACGGCTCCCATGTCAGATCGTCGGCCTCGACCGCCAGCAGCCAGAGCCCCTCGGCCTCTGCAAAGTGCTTCGCGGCGGTCTCTTCGACTTGATCGGCGGCAGAGAGATGGATGAAGCCATCTGCAAGATCGATCGGGACACCGTCGGTCCGCCCGGCGGCCTCGATCGCCGCCCATTCGGCGGCGCGGAGGATCTTGTAGGTTCTCATCACGGGGTTGTCGCGCTCTCGCCGGCAGGGGTCAACCCTGCGGCGTCATGGCTGGGCGCGCTTTGCCGCGGACAAGGCCCAGCTGACGCTCGCGCCAGATGATGAAGAGCCCGGCCGCCATGATGATCGCCGCACCGACCAAGGTCTGGTGGGTCGGCACCTCCTGGAACACCGCATATCCGATGCCGAGGGCCATCAGCATTGAAACATATTCAAATGGCGCTATCAAAGACGCCTGCGCCCCGCGATAGGCGCTGGTCAGAAAGATCTGGCCGAGCCCGCCAAACACACCGGATGCGACCATCGCCAACAGGATCAGGGGCGCCGGCATGACCCAGCCGAACGGGATCGTGAAAAGGGCAAGGATCGTTGTCGAGAGCGAGAAGTAAAAGACGATCGCGGGCGTCGTCTCGGTTTCTGTCAGACGCCGGATGAACACCTGCGCCAGCGCGGCAAAGGTCGCGCCCATGAGCGCGATCACGGCGCCGAGCGCCTCGGCGTTGCCGGCCTGGCTGAGCGCGTCGACGGAGAGCTTGGGCGAGAGGACGATGGCCACGCCGAGCATGCCCACCAGAACGGCCGAGAGACGATAGACCCGCACCGTCTCACCGAGAAACATGGCGGCGAATATGACGATGAGGATCGGCGTCGCGTAGCTGATCGCAGTCACCTCCGGCAGCGGCAAAAGGCCGAGCGCGGTGAACCCGCAGGCCATCCCGGCCGCGCCAACAAGACCGCGCCAGACATGGCCAAACGGGTTCTTTGTCTCGAGCCCATGGGCCAGGTCGTGGCGGAGCGCCAGCCAGACAAAGATCACGGGGATCGCGAAAGCGGAGCGAAAGAACACGAGCTCGCCCCCCGGCACCCCGGCCGCGGCGCAGATCTTCACAAGCGTTGCCATCACCATGAAGGAGGCAACAGAGAGGATCTTGAGACCGATCGAGCGGAGTGGAGACATGGGGGCGAAAGCCTTCGGACCCCTCTGACCTTACGCCCCTCTCCGGGCCTTGACCAGCGCGCTCATGTCCGCCGAGGCACAAACACTTCAAGGGCGGCGGCGACCATGATCTCGCCGGAGGTGAGGGTCAAGCCACCCGGGGAAGACTGAACGCTGACCGTGCCGAAGGGTGTCTTCGGCGTCCATGTCGGATCGAGGGCGTCGGGCTCCGGCAGCCCGAGGGTCAGAAAGATCCGAGCTTCGGGATCGAGGCTTTGGATCGAAACACCGGCGAGGGCATTGGCCACCGCCTGGTCCGCCGCCAGAGCCGGATCGCCCATGTCCCTGCCAGAGCCGAGCGCCACAACAAGGCGCACCTCCGCGCTCATGCCAGATCCACGTGGAGGGCGGCGAGCGCCATCAGCGTGGCCCCACCCCCGGCCTTCGGAAGGAGGAGACCGCCCGCCTGGACGACCATCTCGACCTCTCCGTAGGGGAACGCCGCCGCGATCCGTGCCGTGTCGACGGTCTCGGGCGCGGGCACGCCGATCTCAGCCCGGATGCGCATCGCGTCGCGGCTTCGTCCAAAGGCATCTGCCACCTGGATGGACGTGCGCCAGAGTGCGTGCTCCACAGCGCGCAGAGCGGCGTCCGTGCTGTCGGCGCGCCGAAGAGATGCACCTTGCCCGTATTCGATTAGAATTGTCATTTGTTGGCGCTATCGCTCAAACTCATCCAGCGAACACTTCATCCCAGAGGATTTGCCAATGCAACCCATCTCCCTCTTCCTCACGTCGAGTGCCCTGGCGCTCAGCGCCACGACCGCGCTCGCCGACTTCACGATCACAATTCTCCACACCAACGACTTCCACGCGAGGTTCGAGCCGATCAGTCGGTTCGACAGCACCTGCTCTGCCGAAGACAATGCCGCCGGAGAGTGCTTTGGCGGCTCCGCCCGCCTCGTGACGGCCGTCGAGGAGGCGCGCGCACGCGCCGACACGTCGATCCTTGTCGATGCGGGCGACCAGTTTCAGGGCACGCTGATCCACGCTTATTATCGCGGTGCAGCCTCGGCCGAGATCATGGGCATCATGGACTACGACGTGATGGCGATCGGCAATCACGAGTTCAACCACGGCCCCGAAATCCTGCGGGAGTTCATCGACGCGGTCGATTTTCCGGTCCTGATGGCCAATGCCGAGTTCGCGGACGAACCCGCGCTCGCCGGCGCCGTTCCGGGCTCCGTCGTGCTCGAGGTCGAGGGGGAGCAGCTTGCCTTCATCGGTCTCACGCCCGAGAACAATGCGGAGCTCTCGAGCCCCGGACCCAATGTCACCTTCACCGACCCGATTGCAGCCACTCAGGCTGAGGTCGAGGCGCTGACGGCGGCCGGCGTCAACAAGATCATCGTCCTCAGCCATTCCGGCCTGCCCGTCGATCTTGAACTCGCCGAGGCGGTGCCGGAGATCGACGTGATCATCGGCGGCCACTCCCACACGCTGCTCTCCAACAGCGATGACGACGCGGCGGGGCCGTCGCCGACCATGGTCGGCAACACGGCCATCGTTCAGGCGTATGCCTACAGCAAGTTTCTCGGTGAGCTGACCGTCACCTTCGACGATGCGGGCGTTCTGACGGCGGCGGAGGGCGAGCCGATCCTTCTTGACGCCTCCGTCGAGGAGGATGCGGCCACTGTCGCGCGCATCGCCGAGCTTGCTCAGCCGATCGAGGAGATCCGGGCTGAGGTCGTCGCAGAAAGCGCCGCGCCGATCGAAGGGGATCGGTCTGTCTGCCGCGCCGAGGAGTGCGAGATGGGCAATCTCGTCGCCGACGCGATGCTCGACCGGGTGCGCGATCAAGGGGTTCAAATCGCGCTTCAGAACGGTGGTGGCCTCCGCGCGTCGATCGACGCAGGGCCGGTGACAATGGGCGAAGTGCTGACGGTTCTGCCGTTTCAGAACACGCTCTCGACCTTCCAGGTGACGGGGGCTGTCCTCCTCGCGGCCCTTGAGAACGGCGTCAGCCAGGTTGAGGATGGCGCCGGCCGTTTCCCGCAGGTTGCCGGCATGTCCTTTGTCTGGGATCCCGCCGCGGCACCCGGCAGCCGGATTGTCGAGGTGATGATCGACACGGAGGCGGGCCCCGAGCCGCTCGACCCCGATGCGGTCTACGGCATGGTGTCCAACAACTTCATCCGAGGCGGTGGGGACGGCTATGCGATGTTCGCGACCGATGCGATCAACGCCTATGACTACGGTCCGGATCTCGCCGATGTGACGGCGGAGTATCTCGCGGCGAACGCGCCCTACACGCCCTACGTCGCAACCCGCATCACCGCGCGCTGAGCGCCGGTCGGCCCGCACCGTTCTGCGGTGCGGGCATTTTTGTGGCAACTCGGGCGGTTTTTGTCCGGCACTCTTCTGACCCTCTCCAAAACTGTTCGTAAAAAATGTCTTACGCAGGGTCATATGCGAAAACTGACTGTCGTTAAGCTCGTGTCTAGTTGGAGTATAAAAAAGTATTTTCGAGAATTTTGGCCATCTTATAGCTTTAGGTACCAAGAAAAAGATAATTATAGATCGATGTATGACCCAATTATGTCTGCTGTTTAGAGATTTAGGCGAAATTAGATGCAAATATGATTGTCCTCTATGATCGCGATCTGCTTATGTATCGGCAGTTTAACTTATGCCCGTCTGTGGGTAAACGTCATAACGTCTCAGAAATCACCCCGATGGCGCCCATATCAGGCCGCATTCAAAGGCGATTAAGAGACTGCGTACAGGGGGGGGCAGTAGCGTACAGAGATCCTGAGTGAGTAGCGATTTCCCCTGTGCGTGCCCCAAGTGTAGGGGCAAACCGAGGTGCGTAAGTGTCGTGTTGTGTCCGGTCAGTGTTGAGTGAGTGTGTGACCGGCTTGGTGGCGAGGATGGGACAGTGTGGTCCCGATGTTGTGCGAGTGACGTGCCGCCCCGTGTGCTGGGGCGGCCTGAGTTGGGGGGTGGCGTAGTTGCGTTCCGAGGACGTCAGTTGTGTGTAGCGTGTTCGGGCGGCTCCTCCGGGAGCCGCCCGATCGTTTTAGGGCAGGCTCACATTTTCGAGCGCCACGACATAGCCGACTGCCCCGGCGACCAGGAAGGCCAAGACCACGGCAACAGCGATTTTCCAGGCCGACCAGGGGCGCTCGCCTTGGACCAGACCCGTGCGGCCGTTGACCACGAAGCGGTAGGTTTCGCCACGGTACTTGTAGGCGGCGAGCCAGACCGGGAGCAGCACGTGCTTGAACGTGACGTCTGAGATGTCGGTCTCGATCTCATCGATCCGCTGGCGATCGCCCCCGATGTCGAACTTCACATCCCGCTGGATTGTCCTGTCCATGATGTGACGCGCCTCGACATATCCGTCTTCGAGTGGGATCTGATAGGCTTCGGCGCGGAACCCTGCGAGGTATTGCGGCTGATAAGGCTCCATCGCCGAGAGATCCCAGGGCGCAAGCCGGTCGGTGTAGCGCTTGGGCAGCGTCTGCGAGGCGAGCACCAGCACATCGTCGAAAAAACGTGACACGCGGCCTGAGACGCGGGTCCAGCGCACCTTCTGGATCCGCTTGGTGTGGGTCTTGCCATCCTTGCCGCGCACCCGACGCGATTCGTAGTAGACCGTGCCGCGCTGACCGCGATACCGCGTCGCCGTGTTTGCGTCGTAAGTCCAGTAGGGCACGTAGATGCCCTGCATCTTCCGGCCCTTCCGCGCATACTCCTGGAGCCCGCCTGGTGCGAACCAGAGCCGGCCGAGCCAGGCCTGCATTGCGTCCCGCGCGTCTCCTTCGGCGAGAAGAAACGGCAAGACGCCCCGCGGCTTGATGTGGCGATGCGTGCCCGTGCTCGTAACAAAGGGCGTCGCGCAAAAGGGGCACTCGGTTGCGTGGGTCGCCTCGTCGAACTCAATGATCGCCCCGCAATTGTCGCAGCTCCGCGTCCTTGTCTCCTCGATCTCCGCCTCAGGCAGGCGCTCGTCGAGTGCTGCACGGAAGTCGAGCTCCCGGATCGCGCCCTTGGACCATGGCCCGGCCCCATCGATGTCCTGCTCTGCGCCGCAATGGTCGCACTTGAGGTGACGTGCACTCGGATCGTAGCGGAGATCCGCCCCGCATGTGGTGCACGGAAAGCGGTGGTCGACGCTCGCGTCGTTTGGCTGGACGTCGGACATTGCAACACCTCGTTGGCTCTCCCCATCTCTAACGTCTGTCGGCGCGCGAATGAACCACCGTGCCGCGTTTCGTGGCGTCGGCACGATCTCGGTGCCCAAGGCTCGAAGCTCGCGGATCTATCGGTCCTGTCGGACGCGCGATGAAGCCCCATCGGTGCCTTTGCCAACTGAAGATGTGAGTTTTTCTTTGTACGCTAGAGCGTCTCCCGAGCGTCGTGAATCCGGAGGAGCTTCGCAGCGGTGCGGAAGGGTGGCTCAGTCCCCCACAGCAGATGTTGGACTTCGGGAGGGACAAACCGCTTTCCATGGATCTTCGAGCGCGGGCATTGGCCGCTGTCGATGCCGGCATGAGGCCGCGGGCGGCGGCGGGACGTTTCGGGCGTCCGGCTATCAAGCGACACC
>JBCCWM010000181.1:0-8461 GCA_039193505.1 Pseudomonadota bacterium
CGCCATTCGGGGCACGTGAGCCGTCACGACCGCCAGGCGTGCCGCCGGCCCGACGGCGCGTCCGTACCCTCAGGTCGGCACGCGCCTGTACTGTGCCTCGCCGAACGGCCGCAGCCGGTGCTCAGACCGCGAGGCCGAGCACCGACGCGACGTCGATGTGCCGCTCCAGATGTGCGGCGAGGTCATCGAGGGCCCGGTCGACCGCGGCTGTATAGCATCCCTCCCCGTCCACCTCTGCCCCGAGCCCCGACAGGAAGGCGCGGCGGAACGCGTCGCCTGCAAAAAGACCGTGGAGGTAGGTTCCGATCACCTGTCCGTCCGCTGACTGCGCGCCCTCGGCCGTGCCCGCCACTTCGGCGAAGGGCTGGGCGCGATCGGGTCCCTCCGTGCGCCCGATGTGGATTTCATAGCCCGTGATGGCCGCACCGGTGCCGAGGTGGCGCGCCTCGGTCAGCGCGAGCCGTTTCTCGGGATGCATCACTGTCACCACATCGAGAAACCCAAGGCCCGGATCGGAACCCGCCGCCCCCTCGATCCCCTCCGGGTCGTCGATCCGCTTACCAAGCATTTGATATCCGCCGCAAAGGCCGAGAATGTGCCCGCCGCGCCGGACATGGGCCCGGAGATCGATGTCCCAGCCCTCCGCCCGGAGGTGGCGCAGATCCCCACGGGTCGACTTGGTGCCCGGCAGGATCAAGAGATCTGCGTCGCCCGGCAGCGCTCGCCCGCGCGGCACCATCTCGAGCGTCACCCCAGGCTCGAGCGCCAGTGGGTCGAGATCGTCGAAATTGGCGATCCGCGAGATCTCGGGGCAGGCGATTTTCAACGCACCCCCCGGCCGCGGCCGGCGGAGATCGAGCGCATCTTCGGGGGGCAGCCGATGGGCGTCGGCCCACCACGGGATGAGGCCGAGATCGCGCCACCCGGTCTCCGCCGCGATGCGCGCGCGCCCGGCGTCGAAAAGCTCGGGATCCCCGCGAAACTTGTTGACGAGAAACCCTTTGACGAGTGCGGCGTCCTCGCGGTCGAGCACGATCTTCGTGCCGACGAGTTGCGCGATGACCCCGCCACGATCGATGTCGCCGGCGAGCACCACAGGCACGCCGGCGGCACGCGCAAACCCCATATTGGCAATGTCGCCCTTCCGCAGATTGACCTCCGCCGCACTGCCGGCGCCCTCCACAATCACCAGATCGGCCGCGGCCGAGAGGCGGGCGTGGCTCTCGAGAACCGGGGCCAGAAGGTCCTCCTTCAGCGCGCCGTACTCCCGCGCGCGGAGCGTCGCACGGCGTTGTCCCTGCACGATGACCTGCGCCCCTGTCTCGGTCTCGGGTTTCAGGAGAACGGGGTTCATGTCCGTGTGGGGCGGCACACCCGCCGCGAGGGCCTGCAAGGCCTGTGCGCGACCGATCTCACCCCCATCGGCAGTGACGGCGGCGTTGTTCGACATGTTCTGCGGCTTGAAGGGCGCCACCCTCAGGCCACGCCGTCGCGCCGCCCGACAGAGCCCCGCCACCAGCACGGACTTTCCCACGTTGGAGCCCGTTCCCTGGATCATCACGCTTGGCACGCCCGCCCCTCCCTGCCTAGGCTCGCGCCGGGGAGGCGCCGCAATGGACAAGCGCTATCAGGTCTTTGTGAGCTCTACCAAGGAGGATCTGGAAGCTGCGCGTCAGACAGTCTCGGAGGCGCTGTTGCGCGCACGGTGCTTTCCAGCCGCGATGGAGCTGTTTCCGGCGGCGGATGCGGGCGTCTCCGACTACATCCGTCAGAAGATCGACGAGAGCGACTACATGGTGCTCATCCTCGCCGGCCGCTACGGCTCCGTGAACCCCGACACGGGCCTCAGCTTCACGGAGGAGGAGTACGATCACGCCGTGGCGACAGCCAAGCCGGTGATCCGCCTCGTGCACAAAAGTCCGTTCGAGACGCTGCCGGGCGCGCGGATCGAGCAGGATCCCGCCGCGCGCCAAGCGTTGGAGCGGTTTCGCAACAAGGTCACGTCGACGCGCATCGCCCGGCTCTGGGAGAACGAGCGCGAGCTCGGCGCGGAAGTGGTCCTCGGCATTCTCGACGCGCAAGAGCGCCATCCGGTGACGGGATGGGTGCGAGCGGACACTGTGCTTGACGGGGCGGCGGCGCTGGAGCTTGCGGACCTCCGAGAGAAAGTGCGGGAGTTGCAGGGTGAGACGCCGTCACCGCTCGAGTTGCTCAACCGCGATCTGGCCCGCTCCATGCCGATCACCGTGGGAGTGGTCGAGCTCTTGTCGAACCGGGGCGTGCCTGTGGCGCTCGCCAGGATTGTTCTCCGTCTCCTCGAAGTCGTGGCAGACAGCGAGCAGTCGCTGGACCGCACCGCCAAACTTGTGCGGGTGGAGGCCGATATTGACGACGACAGCCTGAGACTGCTGATCGGAGCGTTGATTTCGGATGAGGTCGTGGCCTGGGACGGCAAAAGGCTCGGGTCGAGCGACAAGCTCCTCAGACTTCAGGCCTCGCTGGTTTTGCGGGACGCGTTGAAGGATCTCGGCTCCGAAGTTCCACCAGCGTGATCTCTGGCGGCACCCCGATCCGGAGCGGCAGGCCCGAGTAGCCAAGCCCGCCCGACACGACGAGGTGCCGCCCTCTCTCTTCGATATGACCCCAGTCATAGCGCCGTCCATATCGAGAGGGCACGACCCAAGACCGCCCGAACGCACGGATCTGACCTCCATGCGTGTGGCCGGAGAGAACGAGGTGCACCGGATCCCGGATCTCGGGAAAGATGTCGGGCTCATGCGACAGGAGGATCGCGGGGCGTGCGGGATCAAGCCCCTCGAGCGCGTAGTCGAGGTCATGCGCGCCCCGATCCCGCCCCTGTCGCGGGCGGCCATATGCACGAAGGCTGTCGATCCCTGCCAGCGGGATCTCCGAGCCTTTGTGGGTCAGCGTCACCGCCCGGTTGTTGAGCATCTCGATCCCGGCGGCCTCGAACGCGCGGTGCCACCGCGTCGACCGGTCGCCTTTTGCGCGCTTCTTCCAGTCATGGTTGCCCATGACCGCAAAGACCCCGAGCGGCGCCTTGAGACCCGCGAGGAGACGCGCCACGTCCAGAGCGGGCTCCTGAGGGGAGAGGAGCACGTGACCCGCGTAGTCACCAAGAAGGGCGATCAGATCGACGTCGAGCGCGTTTGCCTCCTCGACGAGTGCAGCGATGCGGCTGAGGCTCATCCATGGTCGGCAGGCGTGGATATCTGCCAGAACCGCGATCCTGAGCGTGTCCCTCAGCCCCGGGAACGGAATGCGGTGGGTGAGGCGGACAGGCGTCAATATGGGCCCGCCAAAGGGGCGCCGCACTGCGCCGTCCGGACGCGGCTGCCGCTCGACGCTCCGCCGCCGCGCCACCGCTTTTGCCCAGAGACGCGGTGACCGACAGCCCGGAGGGACCGCGCCAGGACCCATGCGCAGTTGCGGTTTCCCGCATGCGCGGCGGCGCGCGGACAGGCTGTGCCATGCCGGCCTTCGGTCCGCATACCAGCCAGTGCCCCCGCGCGGGCCGGTGATCGGAGGGCGCGCGTCCGCGCAAACCCGTCCGAGACCGAGGCGACGGGTCGCTCGCGGATCTCGTGAATGGGCGGTGGGGTCGACGCCCATGACTGCGCCATCAAACATGGTCGACGGCGCGCTTTGCGGGTCGGTCGACCGGTTGGGACCCGCCCACGGAGTGCGGCAAATGCAATGGGCGCACGCCGCAGGTGACCGCACCGCTCTTCAGACAGGCGGCTTGTGGTCAAAAGTGCGACCCCAACACGTGTGGTGGTCCCGCCACCGCCGACGGTGCCTTGAGCGTCATCGCGCAGCTTCGGAGCTCAAAACTCCACCCCGGCTTGCGCTTTGACGCCGGAGCGGAAGGGGTGTTTGACGAGTTCCATTTCGGTCACAAGGTCGGCGGCCTCGATCAGTTCCTCCTTCGCGTTTCGCCCGGTAAGCACGACATGGGTCATCGCGGGCTTGGCGGCAATCGCCTCAAGAACGTCGCCAAGGTCGAGATAGTCGTAGCGCAGCGCGATGTTGATCTCGTCAAGAAGGACCATCCGCAGGCTTGGGTCTGCAATCAGGCTCTTGGATTTTTCCCAGGCGGCGCGGGCCATCTCGATGTCGCGCGACTTGTCCTGGGTCTCCCAGGTGAAGCCTTCGCCCATCGTGTGGAACTGGCAGAGATCGCCGAAGCGCTCCGTGATCAGCGTCCGCTCGCCCGTCTCCATCCCGCCTTTTATGAACTGCACTACTGCGCAGGGCATGCCGTGGGCAATACACCGAAAGATCATGCCGAACGCGGCCGAGGACTTGCCCTTGCCCTTGCCGGAGTGGACGATCACGAGGCCCTTCTCCTCGGTCTTGGTCGCCATGATCTTGTCGCGGGCGGCTTTCTTCTTCGCCATCTTCTCGGCGTGGCGGGCGTCGTCGGTCATGGGTGATCCTCCTCGGCCCCTGACATGACCTGTCCGCCGAGCGGCATCAACCTCGCCAGCGACCTCTCAGATGCGGTGAGCGATGTCGCTTCGGCCCGTGGCGCATTCGCGCACGCTGTCGAGGTAGGAATAGGACCGCATCAGCCTCGGATCGATGGAGGACAGCATGGCCCGCGGTCGTCGTGAGCGGCTGCAGATGCGAGCAAGCCCGAAGAGGCTGATCGCAATCCAACTGACCTGGATCAGGGCGGCCGGCAAATTGAAGTGCCGCTGCAGATCGATAAGAACACAGGTTGCAGCGAGCAGGTTCAGCCAAGAATAGAGTGCTTGATCGCTCCGCAGCCAGCCGATTTGAAGCCCGCCATAGGCAACGAGATAGAGCGATGCGCCAAGAAGCCCGATCGCTGTAGACACCTCGCTCATCAGAACGTTACTCACTCCCACACGTTGTCTCTAGCGTGGACTGCCTGCGCGGTGGAGTTCTTTTTTCCGGGACTGTGACGGGACGCACAGCGTGGACCGGGTCGAACCAGCGGTCGGCCGGACGCTCTCAGTTCCGGCCGCAAAGGCGTGAACCATGCCGCAACGCATGTGGCTGGGCAAACGCGTTTCTGTGGGAAGCATCCGGTTATTGAAGAGGCGTGCACTCCGAAGGAGCTCCAACACGGTCCCACCGGAGGGCGCGACCGCGCTTGCAAAATCTGATCTGCGACTTCTGATCAAAGGCGGATCGCAATGGCCCCACCCGCCAAGCAACCACCGGAGTGCCATGGTTCTTCTGTTGGCTTGCGTCACTGCAAATGACACAAGCCGGCCCGAAGTCCCGCATTGCCGCGACGCTGGGATGGGTTCGGCAACGTTGTCCTGACTTGCGACCCGGCCCCGTAGATCACCGGCGTCCCGCCTCGCAGCGGCACCGGGAGGCGGCGTCACTCATCCGCGGGATGCATGGAGCCCCCGATGTCGGCCGTGTCGGGGCCTGCCAGCGCCTCGAGCAAAGCGCGCGCGGTGTTTCCGCGCGGCACCCAAAGTCCCCTTGCGATGGCTTCGTTGAGGCGTTCGGCGATCTCGCGGAGGGCGGTGGGATTGGCCTCCTCGATGAAAATTCGGACGTCCTCATCCTCGAGATAGGCCTCGTGGACAAGGTCGAAATGGTGGTTCCGGACGGCGCCTGTCGTGGCTGCGAACGCGAATAGGTAGTCGACCGTCGCGGCGATCTCGAAGGCACCCTTGTATCCGTGGCGCATCACGCCGGCGATCCATTTGGGGTTCGCGGCGCGGGAGCGGACGACGCGACCGATCTCATCCTCGAGCGTGCGGATCACTGGACGCTCGGGTCGGGAGTGATCGTTGTGCCAGACTTGGGGCGCCTCGCCCCGGAGGCTCTCGACCGTGGCGGCAAGGCCGCCCTCGAACTGGTAGTAGTCGTCGCTGTCGAGGAGATCGTGTTCCCGATTGTCCTGGTTCTGCACCACCGCCTCGACCGTCGTGAGGCGGCGGGCCAGTTCCGCCCGTGCAGCCTTGCCGTCTTGCCCGGCGCCGTAAGCGTAGCCGCCCCAGGTGAGAAAGACGTCGGCCAAGTCCGATTTCGTCTCCCAGAGCCGCTCGTCGAGCATCGCCTGCAACCCCGCACCATAGGCGCCCGGCTTTGCGCCGAAGACCCGGGCAGCCGCCTCGGGCGTAGCGCCTTCGGCGCGGAACCGGGCGGCGGCAGGGTTCTCGGCCTCGGGCTCGTCGAGCCGCATCACGGCCTCGGCGGCGGAGGCAAGGAGGTCGACCTGCGCCGGGAAGGCATCCCGGAAGAGACCCGAGATGCGAAGCGTGACGTCGACCCGCGGCCGGCCGAGGACGGAGAGCGGCAGGATCTCGAAACCGATGACCCGCCCCGACCCCTCATCCCATCGCGGCCGGCATCCCATCAGGGCCAGGGCCTGGGCAATGTCGTCGCCGCCGGTGCGCATGTTGGAGGTGCCCCAGGCCGTCAGCGCAAAGGATGTCGGCCAGTTGCCATGCGCCTGGGCATGCGCCTCAATCAGGAGAGTGGCCGACCGCCAGCCGAGCGTCCAGGCGGCCCGTGTCGGCAGGGCACGGCTGTCGAGGCTGTAGAAATTCCGCCCCGTCGGCAGCACGTCGAGCCGTCCGCGCGTCGGGGCGCCGGCGGGACCCGGGACGACGAAGCGGCCGTCGAGACCCTGGAGGAGGCCCTCGGTCTCCGCCCGACCGCTCCTTCCAACGGCCGGCCGGATCCGGGCCTCCACTTCGGCCATCACAGCCGCCGAGGCCGCACCTGGCGGCGGCGCGCCCTCCACCAGGCGCGCGGCGAGGGCCTCGAGCCGTTCCACCGTGTCGCCGGTGCTCCGCCAGGGGTCGTCGCCTCGCAAGGCGTCGGGTCTCGGTTCGGTCCAGGGCGCCCCGAGATCTGTGTCGAGCGGATCGAACCCAAGCTCGAGATCCGCAGCAAGCGCCCTGAGAAGCGAGGTGTTGGCGCCCACCCCGTCGCCCCGCGGGCTCCGCGCCAGTGCGACGATCAGGTCGCGCTGAAGACGCCCCTCTGGCGCCTGGCCGAAGACATGGAGACCGTCGCGGATCTGCGCCTCCTTCAGCTCGCAGAGATACGCGTCGAGCTTTTGGAGGCGGCTGTCGGCATCGTCGCCCTCAGCGATGCCCGCGTCCCGGTCGAGACCGGTCGCGGCCATCTGATCGAGGATCTGGTCGCGGAGGATCCGGATCCGGCGGGGGTCGAGCCCGGCGGCTGCGTAGTACTCATCCACCAGCACCTCGAGATCCCGGAGTGGGCCATAGGTCTCCGCCCGCGTCATCGGCGGTGTGAGGTGATCGATGATGACCGCCTGGGTGCGGCGTTTGGCCTGCGCGCCCTCGCCCGGGTCATTGACGATGAAAGGATAGAGATGCGGCAACGGGCCGAGCACGGCCTCGGGACAGCAGCTCTCCGAGAGGGCGAGCGCCTTACCGGGCAACCACTCGAGATTGCCATGCTTGCCAAGATGGACAATCGCCTGCGCGCCCCAGACCTCCCGCAGCCAGACGTAGAACGCGAAGTAGTTGTGGGGCGGAACCAGATCGGGGCTGTGATAGGTCTCTTCCGGCGCGATGTTGTAGCCCCGCGCGGGCTGAAGGCCGAGGGCAACCGTCCCCATTTGGTGGATTCCGAGGGCAAAGCCGTCGGGACCCGCAAACGGATCGTCCTCAGGCCGGCCCCAGCGGTCTTCGACCGCCCGCCGTGTGGCCTCCGGCACGCGGGACCAATGTGCGCGGTAGGCCGCAAGGGGGAGGCGCACGCCGCCGGTGCGTGTGGTCCGGTCGCTCAGCCAGTTGGTGGGACCAGCCCGGATCTGCGCCATCAAATCCGCGGACGTGGCGGGCGCGTCCTCGATCCCGTAACCCGCCTCAGCCAGACGGGCCAGGACCTCGATCGCGGAGGCCGGGGTGTCGAGCCCGACACCATTGGCGAGGCGGCCGTCGCGGTTGGGGTAGTTCGCGAGGATGACCGCAATCCGCCGCGCGCCGACCGGTGTCTCGGCGAGGCGTGTCCACGCGCGGGCGAGGCGCGCGGTGAACGCGAGGCGATCGGGTTCTGCGCGATAGGTGGCGATCGGGCACTCAGTGGCCGCGTCGCGGCGGGCTTCGTCTTTGAAGCTGACGGCGCGGGTCAGGATCCGCCCGTCGATTTCCGGCAGGGCGACATGCATCGCCACATCCCGCGCGGCAAGGCCCGCGGTCCTGGCAAGCCAGTCCGGACGCGTGCCGCTCGAGAACACGACCTGGAGAACGGGGCGCCCCGGTGCGTCGAGGGGCGTGGGCATACGGGGGCTGCGACCGTCATCGGGTTTCGAGGCGGCGAAGGCGGTGGCGTTCAGGACCACGTCGGGCGGATCCGCATCGAAGGCCTGAGCGAGCGTGGCGGCGGACACCGGGTCTTTGAGCGAGGCGACAAATATGGGGAGCGGGTTGAGACCCTCCCGCCTCAGCGCGGCGATCAGGCCGTCGAC
>JBCCWM010000182.1:0-8427 GCA_039193505.1 Pseudomonadota bacterium
CGGAGTGTGGTGGCACTTCCATCGCGCTTCTTTGAATGCGCTGGTTGGTTCAAGGATGGCGTCGGACGTGTCAAGCCGCTGCGAAGCCTGGCAGGGCGATGGACCTGTGCGAGACGCCGTGGCAGAGGCTTGCCGCGCAGCATCGCCGACACTCGGTCAAAAGGCCGTGCTGCGAGGGGAGGCCGGTGCGCCGCTCGGCCTGCTACAGGGCAGTGACGATGGTCCTGACCGCGTAGAGGCCGTTCGCGCCCTGAGTGACCTCGGCTTCGGCTTGGCTGCCCTCGGCTGAGGGATCGGTCATGGGATCAGCGATGAGCACGGCGCGGCAGGCACCAAGCACAAGACTGGTCAGAGCGGCCGAGGCGCGCAACTGAGGGCGTTATCACCCACGATCCGGATCAAGCCGGGCTCGGTGCCTCTGCTTATGTCTTCTGGTCGCCCTGTGCGACCCTGCGGTGGCGTTTTGCGCTCCCCGATGCCAGCGCGCTGCGCCCTTGGGCCAGCGATGTCGGCGAAGCGCAGCAAGGGGCGCAGGCCGGGCATGGTGATGCAAAAAAAAGGGCGCCCGGTGGGCGCCCTTCGAGACACTTGGCGGAGGGGATTACATCATCCCGTCCATGCCGCCCATTCCGCCCATGCCGCCGGGCGCGCCGCCGGCTGCGCCTTTCGGCTCCGGCTTGTCGGCGACCATGGCTTCGGTCGTGATGAGGAGGCCCGCAACAGACGCTGCATCCTCAAGCGCGGTGCGGACGACCTTAGCCGGGTCGATCACGCCGAACTTGAACATGTCGCCGTACTCTTCGGTCTGCGCGTTGAAACCGAAGGTCAAGTCGCTGCTTTCCCGGATTTTGCCTGCAACGACGGCGCCGTCGACACCGGCGTTCTCGGCAATCTGGCGGAGCGGCGATTCGAGCGCGCGGCGCACGATGGCGATGCCGGCGTCCTGGTCGGCGTTGACGCCGGTGAGATCCGCGAGGCCCTTGGCCGCCTGGATCAGCGCAACGCCACCGCCGACCACGATGCCCTCTTGGACAGCGGCCCGCGTGGCGTTGAGCGCGTCGTCAACGCGGTCCTTGCGCTCTTTCACTTCGACCTCGGTCGCGCCGCCGACACGAATGACCGCAACGCCGCCCGCGAGCTTGGCAAGACGCTCCTGCAGCTTCTCACGGTCGTAGTCGGAGGTGGTCTCTTCGATCTGGGCGCGGATCTGGGCGACGCGTGCCTCGATCTCGGACTTCTCGCCGTGGCCGTCGACAATGGTGGTCTCGTCTTTGGTGATCGAGACGCGCTTTGCCGTACCGAGCATGTCCATTCCGACATTCTCGAGCTTCATGCCGAGATCTTCGGAGATCACCTGGCCGCCTGTCAGGATCGCGATGTCCTGCAGCATGGCTTTGCGGCGGTCGCCGAAGCCCGGTGCCTTGACGGCTGCGATTTTGAGGCCGCCGCGGAGCTTGTTGACCACGAGCGTCGCGAGTGCCTCACCGTCGACGTCTTCGGCGATGATCAGGAGCGGTTTGCCGGACTGAATCACTGTCTCGAGGAGCGGCACCATCGGCTGCAGCGAGGAGAGTTTCTTCTCGTGCAGGAGGATGACGGCGTCGTCGAGCTCGGTCGTCATCTTATCGGCGTTGGTGATGAAGTAGGGCGAGAGGTAGCCGCGATCGAACTGCATGCCCTCGACGACATCGGTCTCGGTCTCGAGGCCTTTGTTCTCTTCGACGGTGATCACACCTTCGTTGCCGACTTTCTGCATCGCGTCGGCGATCTGAGTGCCGATTTCAGCTTCGCCGTTTGCCGAGATCGTGCCGACCTGGGCGACTTCGTCGGTGCCGGAGACCTCGCGGGAGGCCGACTTGATGGCCTCGACACCTTTGGTCACGGCCTGGTCGATGCCGCGCTTGACGTCCATCGGGTTCATGCCGGCGGCGACGGACTTCATGCCTTCTTTGACGATCGCCTGGGCGAGGACAGTTGCAGTGGTCGTGCCGTCGCCTGCAGTGTCGTTGGTGCGGCTGGCCACTTCGCGGACCATCTGCGCGCCCATGTTCTCGAACTTCTCCTCGAGCTCGATCTCTTTGGCGACCGTCACACCGTCTTTGGTGATGCGGGGCGCGCCGAAGGACTTGTCGAGGACAACGTTGCGACCCTTAGGGCCGAGCGTGACTTTGACCGCGTCGGCAAGGACGTTCACGCCCTTCAGCATGCGGTCACGGGCGTCGGTGTGAAACTTGACGTCTTTCGATGCCATCAGGAGGTCTCCCGGTTATCGAGTGTTTTTGAGGCTTAAGCGGCAGCGACGGCGGCGGTCGCGTCGAGCACGCCCAGGATGTCGCTTTCCTTCATGATCAAGAGGTCTTCACCGTCGATCTTGATCTCGGTGCCCGACCACTTGCCGAAGAGGATCCGATCGCCGACTTTGACATCCATCGCGATCCGCTCGCCATCGTCGTCGCGCGCGCCGGCGCCAACGGCGATGATCTCGCCCTCGGCGGGCTTTTCTTTGGCGGTGTCGGGAATGATCAGACCGCCTGCGGTCTTCTCTTCGCTCTCAATACGGCGGACGAGCACGCGGTCGTGCAGCGGTGTGAAGTTCATCTCAGAACGCTCCATATCTCATGTTTTCGAGCGGCAATGGACGCGCCTCCCCGGGCGCGCCGTTATCACTCACTGGCCGCGAGTGACAATTCCGCCGATGTATGAACCAACTGCGATGGTGTCAAGGGCCGACAATGGCGTTACCATCCTCCCTTGTGCGATGAGAAAAGGAGCGAGCTCGATGCGTCGTCTGGTCCGGATTGTCTCAGGTGCGACTGGCATTTTGGCCACGCTGCTGTCAGCGGCAGCATTGGCCTGCGATGGCCGCAACATTCTGGCCGACCGCCCGGCAACCTACCTTGCTGAACTCGATGCTGCGGCCAACCGAGTGCCTTATCCCGAGGGGCGGTACTTTGAAGTGCAGCGGGGCGGGGCCAGGTCGGTTCTGTTCGGGACGATGCACCTTCCAGATCCCGAAGTGGCGCGGGTTCCGCCGGCACTTCTGCCGCGCCTGCTCGGCGCGCGCATGGTGTTTGTCGAGATCACGGCGGATGCCGAGGCGCATGCCCGACGGATGTTCCTCGGCCGACCGTCGCTGCTGCGCAACGAGAGCGGCCGACGTATTTCAGATGTGGCGAGCGAAGCGGAGATGGCCGCGCTCGACGATGTGCTGGACCCGCATGGGCTGGAGCGTGCGGTGTTCGACCGCTTGGAACCCTGGTTTTTGAACCTTCTCGCCGCTGTTCCGCCCTGCGGCGGCGCTGAGACGGTCGTTCTCGACCGGAGGATCGAGCATTTGGCCCGCGCGGGCGGCGTTCCTGTCCAAGGCCTCGAAGCGCCGGAGGATGTGCTCTTTGCCCTTAAGGCCGGAACCTACGAGGAGCAGCTCGAGACCTTGTTGATGGGGCTCCCGATGGTCGAGAGTGCGGCCGACAGTCTGGCAGTGACGCGCAAACTCTACCTCGAAGGCGATATCTTCAAGATCTGGGTCTTCGGCCGGATGGAGGCCGAGCTCGTCCATGAGGAGGCGGCGGAGGCGGTCTTTGCCCGTACCTATGAGCATTTGGTGACGGAGCGGAATGAGCGCTGGATGGAGCGGCTGCTGCCGGCGCTGACCGAGGGCGGCGCCGTCGTTGCGGTTGGGGCGTTGCATCTCGGTGGCCCCTCCGGACTGTTGCCGATGCTCGAGGCGGAAGGGTTTGAAGTGCGCCCGCTGCCGGAGTAGAGGCGCTCCGACACCGGAGGGCGCATGACACGGATTTTGGGCGAGCTAGCAGAGATCGCTGGCGACTACGATGTTCTGTTTTGTGACCTTTGGGGCTGTCTTCACAACGGCGTTTCTGTGTTTCCGGAGGCGGTCAGGGCGCTCCGTGCATTTCGCGGCGGCGGTGGCACTGTGGTCCTGGTCACGAACTCACCCCGCCCGCGGCGCTCCGTTGCCGCGCAACTCCACAGCCTCGGTGCCCCCGAGGACTGCTGGGATGCCATCGCGTCCTCGGGCGATGCGGCGCAGGCCGCGCTCGCGGCCGGTGTGGTTGGCCGACGGGTGTACCACATCGGGCCGGAGCGGGATCTGCCGTTTTTCTCGGACGAGGACGGACGGCCGATCGACGTCACACGCGTGCCGCTCGATGAGGCCGACGGGATTGTTTGTACTGGACTGGTCGACGACCGGACTGAGACGCCGCAGGACTATCGCCTGGAGATCCGGCTTGGCGTGTCGAAAGGCCTCGACCTTCTTTGCGCCAATCCCGACGTTATTGTGGATGTCGGCGATGCACGGATCTACTGTGCCGGTGCGCTCGCTGAGGCCTATTCGGATGCGGGCGGGCGGTCGCTCTACTTTGGCAAGCCGCATCCGCCAATCTACGACCTTGCCCGGGCTCGGGCTGCCCAACTGCGCAAGGAGACCCCGGCCGACGATCGTATCCTGTGCGTCGGCGACGGAATCGCCACCGACATCGCCGGCGCCGTCGGCGAGGGTCTCGATTGTCTGTTTGTGACCGGCGGGCTCGCGGCCGAAGAGACGGGCACAGCCGCTGATCCGGATCTGGCCAAGCTCGAGGTATTTTTGAGCGAGGCGCGCCTGTCCCCGACCGCATCCATCGGCTTTTTGCGCTAGAGATGCGGCGTGCGGGTCCTTCAGCGGACGGAACTTTTGTCGTCCTCAAAATGCCAGTTGATCATCGGCGGACTTTCATATTGCTATAGGTTCGAAGGATCTTAGTGTGGTCAATTTGCCGCAAACGGGCCGCATTTGATTGGAAGGTACCGGGCGTGCGTGCAAGGTTTTCCCGATGCTTATGATCATCAGTGCTCTGTGTGGTGGCGTGGCTGCGACCATCTGCGCGAGCATAAGGCTGAGAGGGGCGGCCGCTCCCTTGGCGGCGATCATGGGAGGCCTTTTTGCAGCGATAGGCTCCTATTTTTTGGGCCGTCTCGGGGCCGCGTCGGACTGGGCACTGCCCTTGTCGGAGGTGTTGACACATTTGGCGCTCGGCGTTGTTTCGGGTGCTTTGGCGGGGGCGCTGGTCGCTCACATTTTGAGGACGTTCAGGGATGAGGGCTGACCGTCCCGAGAGCGCCCTGGCGTGTCGCCTCACTGAGCAAAATGCCTGCTGAAACAGCTACGTTGAGCGAACGCCCTCCGCCGGGCATCGGAATGCGCGTCCGGGTGTCGGCATCGCGGTGGACAGCGTCCGGCACACCGGCGGTCTCGCTGCCAACAAGGATAACGTCGCCCTCTCGAAACGCGATCTCCCAGGGGGCAGCGCTCGCAGTTGTTGTTGCAAGGATGAGGCGTGCTGGGTGCGCCGTGCGGAACGTGTCCCAACTCGCGTGATACGTCACCTCCGCCCAGGCGCCGTAGTCGAGCGCTGCCCGTCTTAGGGATTTGGTCGACGCAGGGAACGCGGTTGGACCGATCACATCGAGGGGCAAGCCGAAACAGGCGGCGATCCGGATGGTTGCGCCGACGTTCGGCGCGATGTCCGGCTGGAAAAGTGCGAGGCGCATTTGCAAATTATTTAGGGTAGGCGGTCGATTTTTCGAAATGCGGCCGAAAGTCCAGTAGACCACACCGCCTCTTTGACCTACCTGCGCGTTTGGTTAGCTTTTGGAGCGCATAACGAAGGCCGTGTGTGTTTCAATGCGAATGAAGGAGCAGGGTCGATGGCAAGTGTTGACGACGACAAGGGCTCGCGTCGGGATTTCCTTTACGTCGCGACGGGCGCAGCAGGCGCGGTGGGGGTCGGCGCGGCCGTGTGGCCGCTCGTCGACCAGATGAACCCAAGTGCGGATGTGCAAGCGCTGTCGTCGGTTCAGGTTGACATCGCCGATCTCGAGCCGGGCGGCCAGGTGACACAGTTGTGGCTTGGGAAACCGGTCTTCATCCGCCGCCGGACCGAAGATGAAATCGCAGCGGCTGCAGACACGCCCCTCGACGATCTGCAAGATCCGATCGCCCGGAACGACAACATCGGTGCGAACGATCCCGCCGATGATGCCAACCGTACGCTGGCGCCCTTCGGTGGCGCCGAGAACACTGGTGAGTGGTTGGTGATGGTGGGTGTGTGCACGCACCTTGGATGTGTCCCGCTCGGCGAAGCGGGTGACTTTAACGGATGGTTCTGCCCGTGCCACGGGTCGCACTACGATACGGCCGGGCGCATTCGCCGCGGACCCGCGCCAACGAACCTTCCTGTGCCGGTGGCGGAGTTTGTCTCCGAGACCGTGATCAAACTCGGATAAGGGAGCCAGGACAATGGGTGGAATCCCCCACGACAGTTACGAGCCGAAGTCCAATGCCGAAAAGTGGATCGAACGTCGGCTGCCGATCATTGGTTTGATGCATGCAACGTTGACGATCCCGACGCCAAAAAACCTCAATTGGATGTGGATCTGGGGCATCGTCCTGACCTTTACTCTGGTCCTGCAGATCGTCACCGGCATCGTCCTGGTGATGCACTATACGCCTGATGCGACCCTCGCGTTCGCAAGCGTTGAGCACATCATGCGCGACGTGAATGCGGGCTGGGCGATCCGGTACATCCACATGAACGGCGCCTCGCTCTTCTTCATAGCGGTATATTTCCACATCTTCCGAGGCCTCTTCTACGGCTCCTACAAGGAGCCTCGCGAAATCACGTGGATCATCGGCATCCTGATTTACATCCTTATGATGGCGACTGCGTTCATGGGCTATGTGCTGCCCTGGGGTCAGATGTCGTTCTGGGGGGCGACTGTGATCACCGGCCTCTTCGGTGCGATCCCGGGTGTGGGTCCGACCCTGCAAACATGGCTTCTCGGCGGGCCGGCGGTCGACAATGACACGCTGACGCGATTCTTCTCGCTCCACTACTTGATGCCGTTCCTGATCGCGGGTCTCGTGATCGTCCACATCTGGGCCTTCCACACGACCGGCAACAACAATCCGACCGGCGTTGAAGTGCGGCGGACTTCGAAGAAAGAGGCCGAGGCTGACACGCTGCCGTTCTGGCCCTACTTCGTGATCAAGGATCTCTACGCGCTAGCCTTCATCCTGGTGATCTTCGCCGCGATTGTGGCGTTCATGCCGAACTACCTCGGCCACCCGGACAACTACATCGAGGCCAACCCGCTGGCGACGCCTGCTCACATCGTTCCGGAGTGGTACTTCCTGCCCTTCTACGCGATCCTGCGCGCGATCACCTTTGACATCCTGTTCCTCGACGCGAAGTTCCTCGGCGTTGTGGCGATGTTCGGGGCGATCGTGATTATGGCGCTCGCGCCGTGGCTCGACACGTCGACCGTGCGATCCGGCAAGTATCGCCCGATGTTCAAGATTTGGTTCTACATCCTCGTGGTCGACTTCTTCGTGTTGATGTGGGCCGGTGCCATGCCCGCGGAGGGTTTGGTTCCAACGATCTCGCTCATTGGCACGATCTATTGGTTCGGCTACTTCCTGGTGATCCTTCCCTTGCTCGGCGTGCTTGAGAAGCCGCTGCAGCAGCCCGAGACGATCGAGGAGGACTGGAAGGCGAGCATGGCGGCCAAAAAAGGCGGCGCAGCCGTGCCACAAGCAACGCCTGCGGAATGAGAGAGAGGTCGAGTTCAACATGATCAAGGCATTTCTCAAAACGCTTGCGGTTGTCGGCATCGCCGGCGCCGCGGCCCCGGCGTTTGCCGCTGGCGGTGCGGGCAAAGTCACCGACTATGCGTTTTCGTTTGAAGGTCCGTTTGGGTCGTATGATCAGGCGCAACTCCAACGCGGCCTTCAGGTCTACACGGAAATCTGTTCGGGTTGCCATGGCCTCAAATTCGTTGCCTTCCGGACGCTCTCCGATCTTGGATACTCTGACGAGGAAATTCGCGCCTACGCGGCCAACTTCTACGTGCCCGACGACGGACCGGAGGCGTTTCCTGGCGATGAGAGGGAGGCGATCCCAACCGATCACTTTCCCGTTTCTCTGGTGGAGAATGCGCCCGATTTGAGCCTGATGGCCAAAGCGCGCGCAGGGTTTCACGGCCCCTACGGCTCCGGTCTCAACCAGCTCTTCAAAGGCATGGGCGGGGCGGAGTACATTGCCTCGGTCCTGGCGGGCTACACCGGCAGCGAGAAGGAAGAGGCTGGAACAATCCTCTATGGCAACGAAGCCTATGGTGGGTACTTCGCCATGTCCCAGCCTCTTTGGGGCGACGACGTGGAGTATGCGGACGGCACGCCGGCCACAATCGAGCAGCAGGCGCAGGACGTCGCCGCGTTCCTGATGTGGACCGCGGAGCCAAAGCTCGATGCGCGCAAACGCTGGGGCCTGACTGCCGTCTTGTTCCTCACGCTGCTGACTGTGCTGCTGTATCTCACAAACAAGAAACTCTGGGCGCCTCACAAGAAACCCTAAGGCATGTGCA
>JBCCWM010000183.1:0-8422 GCA_039193505.1 Pseudomonadota bacterium
CGGGCGAGAACGCCGATCGAGGCGGCCGCCGGCACGGCAATCAGAAGGCCGGGAAAGCCGAAGATCGCGCCGAAGGCCGTCAGCGCAAACATCAACATCACCGGATGCAACCCAACCGATCCGCCGACCATGTAGGGCGTCAGCACATTGCCCTCGACCACCTGGCCGAAGACGAAGATCGCAGCGACCACCAGGATCCAGATCGGGTCCGACCAGAATTGGACGATTGCAAGCCCGATCGAGAGCACGCCGCCCGTGATAGACCCCACGAACGGAATGAAGGAGATGAGGCCCGCGAAAATGCCCACGAAGACCCCGAATTGCAGCCCGACGCCCACCAGCGCGAGGGCGTAGAAGAGGCCGAGGACCACGCAGACCGAGAGCTGGCCCCGCACAAAGCCTGCAAGAACAAGGTCGATTTCACCGGCGAGACGGCGGACCGTTGTCAGGTGCTCTCGCGGAATCAGGTCGTCGACGCGGGCAATCATACGGTCCCAGTCGAGCAGCATGTAAAACGAGACGACCGGCGCTACGACGAGGATGAGGACTGCATCGAGGAGGACAAGGGACGAGGAGAGCACGCCCTCAACGAGCGCAAGGCCCGCCGACTGCAGCCGGTCCTGCATCGACACCAGCCCCTCGCGCAGGACCGACCCCTCCTCGAGAAGGCCGCGCTCTGCGAGGAAGGCCTGAAGGTTGGCGATGTAGCCCGGCACCGCCCCGACAAGGCCGCTCAGTTGGTCGCGAATGACCGGCGCCATCAGAAGAAGAATGATGGCGAAGACAACGACCACAAGGAACGTGATCAGCGCCGTCGCAACCAGGCGCGAGAACCCGTGGTTCTCGAGCCAGTCCGCCACCGGATCGAGCAAATAGGCGATGGCAGCCCCCATCAGAAACGGGAGCAGCGTGTCTCCGAGAAGCCAGATGAAGGCAAAGAGAACAAGGGTCGCCAGACCCCAGTACCGCACCTGTTCCTGCGTGCTCAGCCCCATACAAGCCTCCCCCGTTCTGCATGGCGCGGTGCCGGCGCTGTTGCAAGATCAGACAAACTGTTCTCGCAGGAGGCGCTCCTCCAACCCATGCCCGGGGTCGAACAGAATGCGGTGTGTCACGCTCTCGTCCGAGCGGATCTCGGCGGCGACCACATGGCGCACTTCGACGCTGTCGGCCGCGGCCGAGACCGGGCGCTTCCACGCTTCGAGCACATCGAAGCGCACGTTGGAGCTCGTCGGAACCAGTGCGCCCCGCCAGCGCCGTGGCCGATAGGCGGCGACGGCGGTCAGGGCCAGGATGTTCGCGCCGATCGGCAAGATTGGCCCATGGGCCGAGTAATTGTAGGCGGTCGAGCCCGCCGGCGTCGAGATCAGAGCACCGTCGCAGATGAGCTCCGACATCCGCACTTGTCCATTGACCGAGATCCTGAGCCGCGCCGCCTGGGGGCCCGCACGGAGGAAGGAGACCTCGTTGATCGCCAGCGCCTCCTGTGTCTCGCCCGTCTCAGTTGTCGCACGCATCCGGAGGGGGTGGATCTCAGCCAGTTCGGCGCGGGCCAGACGGGCTGTGAGGCCGTCTTCGTCATACTCGTTCATGAGGAACCCGACAGTGCCGCGGTTCATGCCATAGACGGGCGCCGGCAGGTGATTGGTCGCATGCAGCGTGCTCAGAACCAGCCCATCGCCGCCAAGTGCGACGATGACCTCGGCATCTTCGGCTGAGACATGGCCGTAGCGCGCCGCGAGACGTGCCTTGGCGGTCTGCGCGACCTCGGCATCGGACGCCCAGAAGCAAATCTTGTCGTAGCTCATCCGATGATCCTCGCGAGACAGCGGCGATCCTAGTGACAACCGGCGCGCTGACAAGTCGCTGCCACCTGCATGACGGTTTGAGACCCCCTCCCACTCCGCTATATGGCCCAGAACCAACAGAGGAGACGGCCCGTGAAAGACATCGTCCAAGACACCGGCTTTTTTACCGCCGCCCTGACCGAGCGGGATCCCGATGTGGCCGCCGCCGTTTCGGGTGAGCTTGGCCGCCAACGCGACGAGATTGAGCTGATCGCCTCCGAGAACATCGTGAGCCGCGCCGTGATGGAGGCGCAGGGCTCCGTCATGACCAACAAATACGCCGAGGGCTACCCGGGTCGCCGCTACTATGGCGGCTGCACGCATGTCGATGTGGTCGAGGATCTGGCGCGGGACCGGCTCTGCAAGCTCTTCGATGCCGGATTTGCGAATGTTCAGCCGAACTCCGGCAGCCAGGCCAACCAGGCCGTGTTCCTCGCGCTCCTGAAGCCGGGCGACACATATCTCGCGATGGATCTTGCGGCCGGGGGTCACCTGACCCACGGGGCGCCGCCCAACATGTCGGGCAAGTGGTTCAACGCAATCCATTACGGCGTGCGCGAGGACACGCTCGACATCGATTACGACGCTCTGGAGGCCGCTGCGCGGAGCCACAAACCCAAGCTGATCCTCGTCGGCGGCTCCGCGATCCCGCGGATCATCGACATCCCGCGCGTGCGCAGGATTGCCGATGAGATCGGGGCTTATCTCATGGCCGATATGGCGCATTACGCGGGCCTCATCGCGGGTGGCGTCTACCCGAACCCCCTGCCCCATGTCGACGTGATGACCTCGACCACCCACAAAACGCTCCGCGGCCCGCGGGGCGGCGTGATCCTGACGAACCGGGAGGATCTGGCGAAGAAGTTCAACTCAGCGGTCTTCCCGGGTCTCCAGGGCGGACCCTTGATGCATGTCATCGCCGCGAAAGCCGTGGCTTTCGGAGAGGCGCTGCAACCCGAGTTTGCGGAGTATCAGACACGCGTGATCGCCAACGCCAAGGCGCTGGCCGCGAGCCTAATCGAGTGTGGTCTCGCGATCACCACCGGTGGGACCGACACTCATCTGATGCTCGTCGATCTCCGTCCGAAGGGCGTGAAGGGCAATGAGACCGAAGCCGCGCTCGGCCGCGCCCACATCACCTGCAACAAGAACGGCATCCCGTTCGACCCGGAGAAGTTCACCGTGACAAGCGGCATCCGGCTCGGAACCCCCGCAGGCACCACACGCGGCTTCGGCGAGGCGGAGTTCGCTGAAGTTGGGCGGCTGATCGTCGAGGTCGTCGACGGGCTCGCCGCACACGGCGCCGAGGAGAACGGCGCGGCGGAGGTAGCAGTGAAGGCCAAGGTGCTCGCGCTCTGCGGTCGTTTTCCGATTTACACCGGGCACTGACCGGCTCGGATGACCTTTGTGCCACGGGTGCGCGCCAGCCGCGCACGCCGCGCGGAGGTCACCCCGGTGCGCGCTTGACAGCACGCGCCGGCACTGCGAGCAAATTGGGGTGACCACAGAGACGCGACCCGAAAAATACCCCTATGCGGGAAGAGTACGTGCTCCGCTGCCGTTTTCCGACAGTGAGTACGCGCGACGGCTGACGGGCCTGCGGTCGGTGATGGACGAGCGCGATTTGGGCGCCGCTCTCCTGACATCGATGGCGGCGGTCGCCTACTACACCGGCTTTCTCTATTGCAGCTTCGGCCGACCCTACGGCGTTGTGGTGACGCGGGAGCGGATGGTCCTCATATCGGCGCAGATCGATGGCGGACAGCCCTGGCGGCGCAGCAATTGCGAGAACGTGATCTACACAGATTGGCAGCGCGACGCCTTCTGGCGGGCCGTGGCGGAGCTGGTGCCGTCTGGGCGGCTCGGCGTGGAGGCCGATCACATGACGCTCGGTGCGATGGATGCGCTGGTCACCTTCGCGGGGGAGCGGCCGCTCCCCGACATCGCGCCGGACATCATGGCGACCCGGCTCGTGAAGTCGCCGGAGGAGATCAGTCTCATCCGCGACGGGGCGCGCATCGCCGATGCCGGCGGGGCGGCGATCCGCAATGCGATCCGCCCAGGCGAGCGCGAGATCGACGTCGCCATGGCGGGTCGCGACGCCATGGAGATCGAGATCGCCCGCTCCCACCCAGAGAGCGAGCTCCGCGACACCTGGGTCTGGTTCCAATCGGGCGAGAACACCGATGGCGCGCACAACCCGGTGACGACGCGAGTTCTGAAGCCCGGCGATATCCTCTCGCTCAACGCCTTTCCGATGATCTCGGGATACTACACCGCGCTCGAGCGGACGCTCTTTCTGGGCGAGCCAGATGCGGAGGGTCTGCGGATCTGGCGCGCCAACGTCGCCGCGCACGAGCTCGGGCTCTCGCTCATCCGCCCAGGCACAAGCTGCGCCGAGATCTGTGCAGAGCTCAACCGGTTTCTCGCCGGCGAGGGCCTCCTCGATCTGCGGAGCTTTGGCTACGGGCACTCCTTCGGCGTGCTCTCTCACTATTACGGACGCGAAGCGGGGCTCGAACTTCGCGAGGACATCGACACCGTGCTCGAGCCCGGCATGGTCGTTTCGATGGAGCCCATGCTCGTGCAGCCCGCGGGACAACGAGGGGCGGGCGGCTACCGCGAGCATGATATCCTTGTTGTGACGGAGGCTGGGGCAGAGAACCTGACGCTCTTCCCCTATGGCCCGGAGGCGAACATTATTTAGTGCGTGCTTGAGCAGATCTTTTTACCCAGTGATCCACCCGCGCGGCCACGCGGGTCTCGGGCGGAGGGACGGATGGAGGCCATGAGCGAGCCGCGGCGCGGCCCACTTCTGACCCTGGTGCTGGAGAACGGTCCCGGCGTGCGCGCCACGGAGAGCCGGACCATCGACGGCGGCCCGTTCATCATCGGCCGGTCCGAAGGGGCGGACTGGTCGCTCGACGATCAGGACCCTTTTGTCTCGCGCCAGCATTGCGTGGTGACCCACCGCGACGGCGCGTTTCGCGTGATCGACACCTCCACCAACGGTCTCTATCTCGGTGATGAGGAGGCACCGCTCGGCCCCGGCAACGAGGCCGAGCTCGCCAATGGCACGATCCTGCGGGTCGGCAACTTTGTCTTTCGCGCGACGCTGGATCAGCCGGCCGAGGAGACAGCCGTGCCGAACCCCCGCCGCGCCGCGCGGCCCCGCACGACCATTGGAATGCTCGGCACAGGTCCAAGTGCAGCGGCGCGCGAGACGGCGGAGCCGGTCGCCCCGCCGAAGCCCGTCCGTGCCCTCACGACGAGCCGCGTTCTCCTCGCCCCGCCGGCGCGAATGTGGACGGGCAGTGCCGAGCGCGTAAGCTTGAGCCTAGATGCAAAGGACCTTTTGACCGGAGAGGAACGCGCGAATCTCGGCAAGGCCAAAAAGACCATCCCAGAGGGGGCGCTGAACGTCACGGCGATGCTCGACAGTGCTCCGGGCTTTGCCGCGATCCGACGCCTCGCCCCCGCCACGCAAGCGCTGTCTCCCCGTGGCGAGACGGAGTGGGCCTGGGACGTGATGCCGGAGCGCCCAGGGCAGGGCGTGCTGACGCTGAGCCTGACCCTCGTGACCGGGGTCGACGGGGCGCCGATCCAAGGCAGCTTCGAGCCGCTCTACGCCACTGTCGCGGTCTCCAAGCGCGGGCTGCTCACCCCGCTCCGCCGGATGATGGCGCGCCACCGCGCCGCGGTTGTGCTGTCCATGGTCGCGGTCCCCAGCTTGGCGGCCGCGTGGTTTGCGCTCAGCCCCTAGTAGCCGCGGGTGAGCAGCGGCTTCCGCCCGCGCTGGGGCTTGTTCGGAATGAGAACCGAGTAGTTCCCGACCTCCCCTGCTCGGAGTGTTGCGCGGTAGAGCGTGTCCGTCGCGATCTCGCTGTCGCGGGAGAGCGCGCCGCCGTCGAGGGGTTTGGCCGCGCGGATCTTGAAGGAATGCTTGTGCTTGTTGATCACTTCGTAAAAGAGCGTGATGTCGCGCAGCGTCGGGTGGAGCGCGTCGAACAAGTAGAACAGCACCGAGTTCCGCGCTGTAATGTGCAGGGGCACCACAGGCAGGTTGTACTTGCGCGCAAGCATCGCGGCCGAGGGCATCCAAGGCCGCTCATGCAGGCGCAGCCATCGCCGTTTGGCAAGCCGCCCCGAGGGAAAGAGGACCGCCAGACGCCCATCGCGGAACGCGTTCGCCGCATAGGTCAGCGTCTCGCGGTTGGACCCGTGAGAGCGTCGGTCCTTCCGCCACTCCACCGGTGCAATCATCGACGCGGTCTGAGGCATCACACGGATCGCATCGCGGTTGGCGAAAAAAAAGAGATCCGGACGCCGCTTGCGGAGCGCCGACCAGAGGATAATGCCGTCCGCAATCCCCGTCGGGTGGTTCGAGACCAGCATCGCGGGCCCCTCGGCCGGCACGTTTTCGATCCCCTCGACCTCGACATTGTGTGCGATCATGTCCGCGAGGTGATCCATCAGCTCGGGCGCTGACATGTGTTCGATCTCGTTGGCGATCGCGAGGGTCCGGTCGTAGCCCAGCATGATGTGCAGCAGACCTCGGACCACGCGGACGTGGGTCCCGCTCCGATAGACCCATGGCGCCCGCTCGGCGATCAAGGGGTCGATTCTGTCCTTCATGCCCCCCCCACGTGGCGCAAGCAGCGCCTCTAATGGAGCGCAACACCGCACAAGCTGAGTGCTGGACACCGTATCAGAGCCGGCGCGGGGGTGGAAGGGGTCATTCAAATCCGGGCATATGCTCGTCGGGCGCCGGACACGCGGCACGAAACGCCGCGCGGCCCTCAATGCGGTTGACGTAACCCACTAGGTTTGGATGGCGCGCAAGGTCGCCTCGGCCTCGCCAAAGCGCGTATCCGATCCCCGTATCGACGGCCGAGAACCCGGCCGACAGGAGGTAGGCTCGTCCTTCGAGCGCCGCCTCAACCCGGTCGAGATGTTCGCGCGTCCGCGACCGGGTCAGAGTGTCAGCAAAGTGCAACCACTCAAGCCAGGCGGCACGGTCCGCATGCCCGGGCCAGCGCCAGAGCAAGCCAGGATCATACTGCTCGCAGAGATGCTCGCACATCGCGCCGGGCTCATGGAAAACGGCACCGTCGTCCACGAGACGCGGACCTTGTGCTGCCGGATCGGTGCCGCTCTGGAGTACAATCGCGGCCTTGAGACCGATCTCACCCAAAAGCCAAAGTGCGCGCATCGTAGGCGATGCTGGCACATGGTGGAGGGTGATCGTCACTGAAGGCTCCTCAAAGGTCGTCCGGCACTCATCCGCCGGACACGTGCCTTAGCCTCCCGTGGTCGGCAGCGGTTCCACGTCGAGGCCCGTGCGCGCCTCACAGAAGTCGAGCGCCGAATCGTGCCAACCGAGCGAGATCGAGAGGCTTTCGGGGCGCGCGACCTGGCTTGCAAAGGCCCAACCGTCCTCGGGCACATGCCGCGCCAGAACGCTGTCGCCCGGTTCGATCATGCCGATCACCTCCGCACGGTCGCTCGGCGCGACACGGAGCGGAACCGATGGGCCGATATACCCGATGCAGAGCGACTCGCCCTCCGTTCGGACGGGTTGCACGTCCAACGGACGCCGTCGCTCAAGAAGCGGCAAATCGAGGCTAGTGCGGTCGGTGTCGACCCGACATCTCAACTGCTGTTCGAGTGCGCGGATCCGCCCAATCCGCTCGTTCGCGCTGGCATCGACCACGGGCGGTGCGCCGGTGCAGTCGGAGTTGTCGAAGACAGCCCGACCGAGGGGCGACTGAAAGCAGTAGCCGATGCTGTCATAAGCCGAGTTCCGCGAGAACCAGAGGTCGTCGCATATCGCGCTCGCCGAGGCTGCGCCGGCCCCCAGCGCCAACCCAACAGTCTGTGCGAGCATCCAGCCGCACCGTTTTGCTTCAAAGGTAGTTTTGCTAGCGTTTGTCAAATCTCACCCTCACATACGACCCCGGTGCGGGCTCCAGCGCGCCGGTCTTGGCACCCGGTTCCCGCGCCTTCACCATACGTCTGCCAAGCGCGGCGAGCCATGCGTCCCAATCGGGCCACCAGCTCCCCCCCACTTCCTCAGCCGTCTCGAGCCAGCCTGGCAAGTCTTCTGCGCCCAGATCGCCACCAATCCAGTGCTGATACTTGCCCGCTGCGGGCGGATTGACCACTCCGGCGATGTGTCCCGAGCCGGAGACGACAAAGCGGACATCCGCCGACGTCATCTGGCGCGCCCCACGATAGACGCTCGATGCGGGTGCAATGTGGTCCTCCTTGGTCGCCACATGGTAGACAGGACCCTTGATGTCTTGGAGCGTCACCGGCGTGTCCAGAACCTGCAGCGTTCCGGCCGCGAACATGTTCCGGTCGTAGAAATTCTCGAGATAGAAGTGGTGCACATGCGCAGGCATGGCGGTCGAGTCCGCATTCCAAAAGAGGAGATCGAACGGAAAGGGATCCTTGCCGAGCATGTAGTTGTTGACGACATAGCTCCAGATCAGGTCGTTCGCGCGGAGCATGTTGAAGGCCGCGGCCATCTTCTGCGCAGGCAGGTAGCCCCTCTCCATTTCGTGATCGACCGC
>JBCCWM010000184.1:0-8416 GCA_039193505.1 Pseudomonadota bacterium
CCGAGATAGGCGCGGATCTCGTCAAAGAGGGGACCGGGGCGCACCCCCGCACCGCCGAGCCCATCGGGAAAGTAGCGCTGGGTCGGCAGGACCAGGCGGGTGTGGCGAAAGAAGGTGCGGGGTCCAAGTGTCGTCACCAGCCACGCGAAGCGGTCGATCACCCATTCCGCCTCGAGGTCGCTGACGGCGCGTCGGCGCCAGATCATGGCGTGGCGCTGCGCCCCGGCCGCGCGAACCATGCCAACGCGCCCCCGGCGACCAGAAGAAAGGGCGCCATAGCGAGGTTGACCGCAGTCCAACCGGCGACGGCATCGCTGCCCGAGCAATTCATCAAGAGGCCCGAACTCAGCGATGCGATCGTGACCAGCCCGAAAACGGCGAAATCGTTCATGCCCTGGACGCGCCCCCGCTCCTCAACCGAATGTGCTTCGGCCAACAGCGCTGTGGCACCAATAAACCCAAAGTTCCAGCCAATGCCGAGCAGAAAGAGCGCGACGAAGAAAAAACCGAGGCTCACGCCGGAAAGGCCGACCAAACCTGCAAGCGCCAGAGCGCCGAGCCCGACCGCAATGATCGTCGGCGCGCCGAAGCGTGAGATGAGGTGTCCCGTGACGAAGGACGGTGCGAACATGGCCAGCACATGGACCGTGACCACGTCGGAGGCGTTGGCGGTCGTGTAGCCGCAGCCGACCACGGCGAGCGGGGTCGACGTCATCACGAGGTTCATCAAGGCGTAACTCACCATCGCGCAGATCATCGCGACGGCGATCTGAGGGTCCCGCAGGAGCTCCATATGCGTGCGCCCGCCGGCGCTATCTTTTGTGGGACGCGGCGGTTTGGGGATGTCGAGGGCCAGGAACACAAGGCCCCCGAGCGTGTTGAGCACGATGATCGCCAGGTACGTGCCAGCGTAGAGTACAGGCGCCGTGAGGTCGTCGGTCGCTTGCACGACCTCTCGCGCCACCAGTGCGGCGATCAGCCCGCCTGCCATGACGTAGGCAATGGCCTTCGGGCGGAACGCTGCGCTCGCCGTGTCGGCGGCTGCAAAGCGGTAAAACCCCTGCGCCGACATGTAGATGCCAATCGCGAAGGAGCCCAACAGGAAGAGGGCGAAGGATCCCCAGAGGAGCCCCGCCGCCGCCAGGAGACCGCCGAGCGCGCCTCCGAGGCTGCCTATGACAAAGCCCGTGCGCCGCCCGTAGCGCTGCATCAGCGACGAGAGGACCGGCGCCGCCATCATCGAGCCCATGACTGTCAGCGATATCGGCAGCGTTGCCAGGCACTTCTCCGGCGAGAGGATCTGGCCCGAGAGACCACCGAGCGTGAAATGTATCGGCATCTGCGCGCCAAGGATCGCTTGCGCCACGACGAGCACGGTGACGTTGCGTTTGGCCCGGCTGTCTGCCGTAGGGGGAATGCGGTCGGGGGCGAGGGTCTCGGCCATGGACACTTCCTACACTTCCCTCCGACGGAGGCCAATGGCCGCCGTCTCGACGCGACCATCGGTCTGTGATTTCTTTCGCACCGGAGTGGAGACGAGATGGACGAGCTTGAGCTGAAGAGCGAGGCGGATTTGGCGGAGGGACTGGCCGTCCTCTGTGCCCACGACACTGCGTTCGCAGAGGCGGCGGAGGTCGCAGGCCCGCTCCGCCTTCGACGGCGGCCTGGCGGGTTTCAGGCGCTGCTCTCAGCCATCGTCAGCCAGCAGGTCTCGGTCGCGTCCGCGGATGCGGTCTGGGCCAAGTTGGAGGCGGCAGAGCTGACATGCCCGATCCGCCTCTCCGCGTCGGACGAGGAGGGGCTTCTCGCCTGCGGATTGTCGCGCCAGAAGCGGCGCTATGCGCGCGCGCTCGCCGAAGCGGGGCTCGACTTCGAGGCCATGGAGGAGGCGCCGACCGAAGTCGTCATCGAGGAGCTGACGGCCGTCACTGGGATCGGGGTCTGGACAGCGGAGATTTACGCCATGTTCTCGCTTGGGCGGGCGGATGTCTTCGCTGCCGGGGACCTTGCCCTCCAGGAGGCTGCACGATTGGTCTTCGGTCTCGATGCGCGGCCGAGCGAGAAGGCGCTCCGCACGATGGCGGCTGAGTGGGCGCCCTGGCGCACGGTTGCCGCAACGCTTTTCTGGCAATACTACGGGGTCGCCAAAGCGCGGGAAGGGGTGCGGACATGAACCTTACAGGACCGCGCGTCGAGGCCCGTTCGGGCAAAGCGACAAGTCTCATGGTGTTCGTCCACGGCTACGGCGCTGATGGCAACGACCTGATCGGCCTCGCTGAGCCCCTCGGCCCACATCTGCCCGACACCGCGTTCCTCGCGCCGAATGCCCCTGATCGGTGCACGAACAACCCGATGGGATACCAGTGGTTTCCGATCCCCTGGCTCGACGGCTCCTCAATTGAGGAGGCCACGAAGGGGGCGGCCCGGGCGGCAGCGCTCCTAAACGCGTGGCTCGACGCTCTGCCGGAGGCGGAGGGGATCGGGCCGGAGCGGACGGTTCTTTTCGGCTTCAGCCAGGGCACGATGATGAGCCTCGAGGTGGGTCTCAGACGGTCGGCACCGGTCGCTGGGATCATCGGGTTCTCAGGCCGGTTGCTCCGCCCCGATGCGCTCGATGACGAGCTGACGGCGCGCCCACCGATCCTGCTCGTGCACGGCGATCAGGATGAGGTTGTCCCTCCATCCTCGATGCCGGAGGCGGCTGCAGCGCTCCTCGGCGCCGGGCTTGAGGTCGAGACGCATGTGTCGCCGGGCACCGGCCACGGCATTGCGCCGGACGGCCTGACGCTGGCGCTGCAGCGGACGCGAGGGTGGCTGGGCTAGGGGTGTGAAAAGCCCCAGAGCGCGGGTGATGACACTTCGACGGAGTTTTTCGCGGGATCGCGGACGTAAAGGCTCCGCGCGCCGTTGGGCCAGTGAAAATCCGCCTCGATCACAATGTCTTCAGCGGCAAACCTGAGCCTCCACGTCTCGAGGCCCTCCGCGCCCGCAGCAAAGCACACGTGCCCAGGGCCAGAGGCCCCGTGGGGCGGGACGGGGAGGGTGCCGGGGCGCGGGCCCAGTGCGGCGACAGTCGGATTGAAGATCAGGAGCATCGACCCTGCCAGACGGAAAAAGACATGTCGTCCAGAGACTTCCGTGACGGTCTCCAGGGCAAGTATGCGTCCGTAGAAGTCTTTCGCGGCGTCAAGATCCTCCGCATAGAGCGCGGTCTCGAGGATCCGAGGTGTGGGCGGCGAGCCTGACATGGCCGTCGCCTAGCACAGTGCGACCTGTCGCCGCCAGCGTCGCCCAATCGTCACAAAAGCGTTAGGTCCTGTGGATAACGTTCACGCAGTGGCGTGAGCTCGCAGCATATAGACAGTTGCACCAGGACAGAGCCGAGATATAGTGATAGGGACACGAGGGCGGGCGCGTCCTGTGCAGTCTCGGAGGCAGGCAGGACCACGGACCAATGCAGATCGCCCATCATCCGAGTTTCATCCGACAACCGGCCGGTTCTCGCGATCATCCTGCCCTCGTTCTCAACGCCGACTACCGACCGCTCTCCTACTTGCCGCTGTCGCTCTGGCCGTGGCAGGAGGCGGTCAAGGCGGCGTTTCTCGACCGAGTGCTGGTGGTGGCGGAGTATGATGCGTTCGTCCGTTCGCCCACGACCGAAATCCGGATCCCATCGGTCGTCGTGCTCCGCGACTATGTGCGCCCGGCGAAGACCGCTGCGTTCACGCGGTTCAACCTGTTTCTCCGAGACGAGTTCACGTGCCAGTATTGCGGTGCGCGTGGCGACATGACATTCGACCACGTTCTGCCGCGCGCCAAGGGGGGGCGAACCTCCTGGAGCAATGTCGTCGCGGCCTGTGGCCCGTGCAATCTTCGCAAGGGCTCGAAGACGCTGAAACAGGCGGGAATGTCCCTCAGAAAGCGGCCGCTGGAGCCCGATCCGCTGTTGCTGCAGAACATTGGGCGCAAGTTCCCGCCGAACCATCTCCATGAGAGCTGGATGGATTTTCTCTACTGGGACGCGGAGCTCGACGCCTGAACCGAAGTGCCCGCGCGCGTTGCCGCGAGGAGCCAGACACACGCAAGTGCCGCCGAGATGAGCGCGTTCCAACCGGCCATCGAGATCCCCGCCAGGCTCCACGCCACCTCGTCGCAGCGCACAATCGGCGCCGCCATGATGCTCGCCAGCAGATCCTCCGAAGAGCCGCCGCTGACGGGAACTGCCGAACAGCTGGTCGGTCCCATGACCCATCCAAGCTCCACCGCTGCATGGTAGAATCCGATTGCCGAGGTGGTGAGCGCGGCTGCAGCGCCGAGAAACAGCAGAGCCGGCCAAGGGCGCCAGAGCAAAAGCGCGCCGATCAGCACGGCGGCCGCATGGGGCCAGCGCTGCCAGAGGCAGAGGTTGCAGGGCGCCAGGCCTCCGAGATGCTCAAAGGCGAAGGCGCCGATGAGGAGCGCAACGGAACCTCCCGCCGCCGCGAGGCCGAGGCGCGCGGCCGTCACAGGAACCTGAGGGCCGCAAAGCCCCCGACCAGCAGCACGACGAAAGCCGTCGTCACCATCGCCAGCCGCTCTTCGATGAAGATCCTGATCGGCGGTCCGAACTTCCAGAGGAGTGCTGCGATGAAAAAGAAGATGGCGCCGCGAGCGATCAGGGAGGAGACCATGAACACCGAGAAATCGAGTGCCGTCGCACCGGAGGTGATCGTGATCACCTTGTAGGGGAAGGGCGTGATGCCGGCGATCAGCACGGCCCAAGCACCATAGGCATTGAACTGCGCCCGGAACTCGTCGAACTTCTCGAGCTTGCCGTAGAAGTCGAGGACTGGTTGGCCGACCGCCTCGAAGAGCTCCGCCCCGATCCAATAGCCGAATGCGCCGCCCGCAACTGAGGCAAGCGTGCAGACACCCGCGATTTTCCATGCATCCCGGGGCGCGGCGATCACCATTGGCACCAGAAGCGCATGCGGCGGGATCGGAAAAACCGAGCTTTCCGCAAACGCCACAAGCGCCAACGCCAGGAGCGCATAGGGCGTCGCGGCAAGTGCAATCGTCCAATCGTAAAGCCGTCGCAGCATTCGACCCTCCGCCCATCCGCCGACGCGCGCTCGTTTACGCCAAATCAAGGCTCGTTGTCCAATCTGCCTGCGATACTTGGAAAACGAGATGATGTCCGCCGAAGCCACCGCTCCGCCCAAGCCGTCGCGGCGCCTGTCGCCACTTATCCTCGCCGTGATTGCCACAGTGACCAGCGTGGCGCTGTTGGTCCTGGCTTATTTTCTGGGTGTGGCATCGGGACTGATTTCGCCGCTCGGCTCCGATCCCGACCGGGCTCCGCCCACGGCGGCCGACGAGGCGCACGCCGCGCGCTACGCCACCGCAGCGCTCACCGATACGGACGAAGTTTGGGCCGGCGTTTTCATCACAAGCTTCGCGCGCGCCTACACTCCCCCGCAGATGGAGTTTTTTGACGACCGCGTCACAACGCCCTGCGGTGTCCAGTCGGGTCCACACTACTGCGCCGAAGACCGCGTGATCTACCTCGACAGCGACTTTCTTGCCGAGTTGATCGACCGAGGCCGTCAACACGGCGAACTTGCGGCCAGCTACGTGATCGCCAAAAACGTGGCGCATCACGTTCAGACTGAGACCGGCATTGGTGTTCAGGCGCGGGCGGTGATTGCGAATGCGGAAAACGGGCAGGCGGATGCCCTGCGTCTCCGCCTCAGCCTGCACAGGGACTGTCTGGCCGGGATCTGGTCGAGGCGTGCCCGAACACGGATCGGCCGCCTCGATGCGGAGGATGTCGACAGGATCATGGACCTGGTGCGGACGCTCGAGGAGGCATTTGTCGCGGCCGCGCCCGTGCACCGCACCGTGCGGACGCGCAGAAGTCAGCACGTCGATTGGTTCATGCGCGGCTATCAATCTGCCAGCCTGACGATGTGCGACGCTGTGATGACGGGCACTCTCTGAGCGCCGCGGAGGGGGATCAAGCGGCCCATTGGACTCGTCTACACCGAACGTGTCCAACCCCTGCCGACAGACGACAGACCGGAGCGCCATGCGGCACGCCATGGCGGAGCAACGCCTGAATAAATGCTCGTCACGGCCCACACACCGGCACATGTGCGTCAACGACACCCCAATGCGGGTCTACAGCTGAGCTTGCAGCACCCGGTCTCTTGTGGGTTTTGATCCAGTCGCGTCAAATGCAGATGGCGGCCTCCGCCGGTGGAGGGGCATCGGCGACCCTCTCATGGGACCGATGCAAGGTGGCGGAACGGGGTCACCTGATCGGCTCAACCGGGACATCGACCATGCTGTCCGTGTCCTTAACCGCGGCCTTGATCGTCTCCAGACAGGCCTGGATGCGGGCCAGGCGGTGTGCGTCCCGATGGGTGACGACCCAAATCGGCGCACTCCAGAGCCCCGGTTCGACGATCACGGCCACCATACCCGCCCGCTCAGCGACATGGGTCGGCAGCGGTCCCAGGGCGTGGCCTTTCAGAACGACGCTCTCGAGCACTTGCGCATCGTCGCTCCGGAGGCGCAGGTGGCGCTCGGGTATGTTGTCGAGCATCCAAGCATACGGGCCCACCCGTGGTCCATCCGCAGGGGGGGCTGCGAAAATGTGGCCCTCAAAATCGGACATGTCAGTCGGGTGCCCGTGCAGCGCGACGTAGCCCGGACTGCCAAAGAGCCCGAAGCGCACCTCGCCGAGAGACTGCACCACGTATTCCGGGATCTCCGGCTTTTGACCAATCCGAAGCGCGATGTCGACATCGCCCTTCTCGAGCGCGGCGAACCCAAGACCGGTCAGGCAGCGAAGAGACAAGCCCGGCAATCTGGGCAGGCGACTGGCCAAGAGCGGCATGAACGCTTGGGCGATCAATGATGTCGCGGTGATCGTCACGCGACCGGCCACCAGCGCCTGGTCGTTTTGCTCGGTCCAGGCGATCTTTTCGATCTCGAGTTGCGCGCGCTCGGCAACATGCGCCAAGTTTCGCGCGGCCGCGGTTGCCGTGTACCCGCGGGCGTGTCGGAGAAAGAGGCGGACGCCGAGGCTCTCCTCCATCAGATCGACATGGCGCTGCACTGTGGCGCGGTGGAGCTGCAGCTCGCGCGACGCGGCGCTGACGGACCCGAGGCGGGCGACCGCCGCAATCGTTCTGAGCTCAAACCAGTGATCCATCTCTCCTCGACCGGGTCGCGGGGGCCGGTACTCTGTCCTCTCAATACCGAGATGGGCGAGCTTTGCCCACATACGCCTGACCGAGGTCATCCGGCCAGGAGGCACATTCGAATGCCTGGGTGTGGTCCGACCCTGCGATTGCGCCCAGCCTCAAGCCGGGTGCGCATGTTGACAGCTTCGGCCCGGATCCTTACACGCAACATAGGCTACACATGTGCGGCCATCTTTTGAGTGATTTCAGGTGGTTGTCGACAAGCGGGCGTGGCGGAATTGGTAGACGCGCCGGATTCAAAATCCGGTTCTGGTGACAGAGTGTCGGTTCGAGCCCGACCGCCCGTACCACAGACGAGACAGCGACCGGGTCGAGACGACAGCAAACACAAGTGTTTGAGGTCTTCGCCACGGCGGCATGCCTGCGTGGCGAGAGGGGCCGCGGTGCCACAACGCCTCGATCCCAGGGAAGGCGCGGATGCGGCGCTGAACATCCAAGACATTTGGGTCGAGAAGGGGGGGCCGTCAGAGGGGCATCAAGCAAAGAGTTCGGCGGCGGTCGGCGGATTGCACCCGACGCGCCCGCAATTGATGGCCGCAGCGCGGGCGGCGATCGCAAGGAGGCGATGCACCTCTGCCTCCGACGCCGCAGACAGTGCCCCTGGCGTTGTGAGACGCCCGTTGAGCGCCTGGGCGAGGATTGTGCCCATAAACGTGTCGCCGGCACCGACCGTATCGACCAGGTGGGGCACCGGGTGGGCCGGCACTTCGACAGCGCCGCCGCCTCTGAGAAGGCCGACTGCCCCGGCGTCGCCTTGCGTTAGAATGACGACTTCGGCGGCAGAGCGGGTCAGGATTGCGGCCGCCGCCTCGCGCGGCGCCGCACCGTCGGTCAACCACCCAAGATCCTCATCGCTGAGTTTGATCAGGCGGCTGGCGCCGAAGAGCGTCTCCAACCGCGCGAGATAGGCCGCTCGGTCTCGGATGAAGGTCGGGCGGACATTTGGATCGAGGGCCGTGAAGATGCCTCTTTCGGCCGCTGCCCGGTAGAGCGCGGCCCACGCGGCCCCGTCCTCGATCCCGGCCAGCGCCAACGAGCCCACGTAGAGCATGTCGGTCTCGTCGGGGAGGGCGGCGGCGAGGCCCACCTCGTTCACGTCACGCTCGGCTGTGTTCTCACGGTAGAACTGGTAGGCCGGCTGACCATCGTTGAAGGAGACGACCGCA
>JBCCWM010000185.1:0-8366 GCA_039193505.1 Pseudomonadota bacterium
CTCGCCAAAGAGCATGGGATCACCAGTGTTGCGGTGATCGACAAGGGCTGGCTCGGCGGTGGGAACACTGGTCGGAACACGACGATCATCCGCTCGAACTACCTCTTCGACGAGAGCGCGAAGCTCTACGATCACTCTGTCGATCTCTGGGACGGGCTCAGCCAGGAACTGAACTACAACGTCATGTTCTCAAAGCGGGGCGTCATGATGCTCGCCCACACGGTGCACGATGTCCAAAGTTCAAAGCGCCACATCCATGCGAACCGCCTCAATGGCGTCGACAATGCCTGGCTGACACCGGAGGAGGCGAAGGCCTTCTGCCCGCCGCTCAACATCTCGCCGAAGGCGCGTTATCCTGTCATGGGGGCAGCGCTCCAGCGTCGTGCGGGCACTGCGCGCCACGATGCCGTGGCGTGGGGATATGCGCGGGCCGCGGCGGCGCGGGGCGTGGATATCATCCAAAACTGCCCGGTCCTTGCGATCCGTCGGGACGCCTCGGGGGCGATCGAGGGGGTGGACACCGCGAAGGGCTTTATCCGCGCCAAGAAGGTCGCCGTCTCCGCGGCCGGGCACACGTCGGTCCTGATGGAGAGCGCGGGCGTGCGGATGCCGCTCGAGAGCTTCCCGCTCCAGGCGCTGGTCTCCGAGCCGGTCAAACCCTGCTTCCCCTGTGTGGTGATGTCGAACACGGTCCACGCCTATATCAGCCAGTCCGACAAGGGCGAGCTGGTGATCGGCTCCGGCACGGATCAGTACACGAGCTACTCGCAGCGAGGCGGGCTCCCGCTGATCGAGCACACGGTGGCGGCGATCTGTGAGATCTTCCCGATCTTCTCGCGCATGCGGATGCTCCGGACTTGGGGGGGGATTGTCGACGTGACGCCCGACCGCTCCTGCATTCTCGGCAAAGCGCCGGTGCCCGGGCTCTATGTCAATTGCGGCTGGGGCACCGGGGGCTTCAAGGCAACGCCCGGCGCCGCACACACGCTTGCCTGGACCGTCGCCAAGGACGAGCCCCACCCGATCAACGCGCCCTTTACGCTGGAGCGCTTCACCACCGGCCGCCTGATCGACGAGGCCGCCGCCGCCGCCGTGGCCCACTGATGCTGCTGATTTACTGTCCCTACTGCAAAGAAACCCTCCCCGAGGCGGAGTTTGCCTATGCGGGCGAGGCGCATATCGCACGACCCGCCGACCCGTCGGGCTTGAGCGACGAGGAGTGGCGCGATTTCCTCTTCATCCGCTCCAACGTGAAGGGTGCCCACGCGGAGCGCTGGCGCCATGTCCATGGCTGCGGGCGGTTCTTCAACGCCGTGCGCGACACTGTGAGCGACCGCTTCGAGGCGACCTATCCCGCAGGCGTGCCTCGGCCGGAGGCGCCATGAGCTACCGGGTTGGGGGCAGGGGGCGCGTCTCAGACCGGCCTGTCACATTCACTTTTGACGGCCGCCGGATCGAGGGGCGGGCAGGCGATACCGTCGCCTCGGCGCTCCTCGCGAACGGGATCCATTTGACGGGCCGGTCCTTCAAGTACCACCGTCCGCGCGGCATCTTGACCGCAGGGTCCGAGGAGCCGAACGCCCTTTTGCAGGTCCGCCGTGGGCCCGGACGGGCTGAGCCCAACACGCGGGCAACCGTGCAGGAGATTCACCCGGGCCTCGAGACCGAGAGCCAGAACCGCTGGCCGTCCCTCCGCGTCGATGCTCTGTCGATCAACGACCGGCTCTCACCGGTGTTCGCGGCCGGGTTCTACTACAAGACGTTCATGTGGCCGAAGGCGTTTTGGGATCGGGTCTACGAGCCCGTGATCCGCGCCGCCGCCGGGCTCGGGCGCGCACCGGCAGAGCCGGACCCTGACCGGTATGCGTCGCGCTACCTCCACACCGATGTGCTGGTGGTGGGCGGGGGACCTGCGGGGCTCGCCGCTGCGCGCGCCGCGGCACTGCCCGGCGTTCGCGTGACGCTCGTCGATGAGACAGCCGAGTTTGGAGGCGCGCTCCTCAGCGAGCCGGGGACCGAGGTGGACGGTCGGCAGGCGTGGGCCTGGCTCGAAGATGAGCTGACAGCCGTCGCGGCGATGGGCGTTCGCCTGATGAGCCGGACCACGGCGATTGGCTACTACCACGAGAATATGATCGCGCTCGCGGAGCGCGTGACCGACCACCTCGAGGCACCGCACCCCGACCTCCCGCGGGAGCGTCTCTGGCGGGTGCGCGCCGGGCAGGTGATCCTGGCGCAGGGCGCACACGAAAAGCCGTTGGTTTTCAACGGCAATGATCGTCCCGGCGTGATGCTCGCCGGCGCGGCGCGGACATATCTCAACCGCTACGGCGTGCGACCGGGTGATCGTGCTGCCGTGATCACGAGCCATGACAGCGCTTACGCGGCCGCGTTTGACCTGGTCGGCGCGGGCACGGCGATTGCCGCGATCATCGACACGCGGCTCGAACCACCGGCTGAGCTGCTGAGCGCCGCGGCCGAGCGCGGCATCCCCGTGCGCGTGGGCCATACTGTGACCGGCACGGATGGACGGCTCCGCGTTTCTGCGGTGCGCACCGCGCCTGTGCGGGACGGCAGGCCGAGCTTCGCTGTGCGTATCCCCTGCGATTGCGTTCTGATGTCGGGCGGCTGGACGCCCGCGCTCTCGCTCTTTTCGCACTCGCGCGGGACCCTTCTTTGGGATGCAGAGGCAGAGACGTTCTTGCCGGACCGCTCGCCCGAGGCATGTCGAATGGTCGGCGGCGCGCGCGGCCTTTGGGGGATCGGCGCCGCGCTCGCCGATGGCGCCGAGGCCGGCGCGGCGGCTGTTGCCGCGCTGGGCAGGACCAGTGCGCCCAGCCAGCGTGCGGTGACGGGCGATGCGCCAGGGACGGGCCAAGCCTGCCGGGAACTGCCGACCGACTGGCCAAACCCGCGCGCCTTTGTCGATTTCCAGAACGATGTGACGGCCAAGGACATCCGGTTGGCCGTGCGCGAGGGCATGCGCTCAATCGAGCATGTCAAGCGCTACACGACCTCCGGCATGGCAACGGACCAGGGCAAGTCCTCCAACATCAACGCGCTGATGATCGCGGCCGATGCGATCGGGCGGAGCGCGCCGGAGGTCGGCCTCACGACATTCCGCCCGCCCTACACGCCCGTTACATTTGGCGCGATCGCGGGTCATCACCGCGACGGGCATTTTGAGGTGACCCGGAAGACGCCCATCGATGGCTGGGCGGAGGCAAACGGCGCTGTCTTTGAGCCGGTCGGCCAGTGGCGCCGCGCCTGGTACGTGCCGCGCGCGGGCGAGGATATGGAGACCGCGGTCCTGCGCGAATGCGCAGCGGTCCGCGAGGCGGTCGGCATGTTCGATGCCTCAACCCTCGGCAAGATCGAGGTGGTGGGCCCCGACGCGGGCGAGTTCTTGAACCGGATGTACACCAACCCTTGGACAAAGCTCGGGGTCGGGCGCTGTCGCTATGGCCTCCTCCTCGGCGAGGACGGCTACATCCGCGATGATGGCGTGATCGGACGGCTCGCCCCGGACCTCTTCCATGTGACGACGACGACCGGCGGGGCGGCGCGTGTGATGAACACGATGGAGGACTACCTCCAGACGGAGTGGCCGGAGTTGAAGGTCTGGCTGACATCGACGACCGAGCAATGGGCGGTGATCGCGGTCAATGGCCCAAAGGCGCGGGAGGTGATTGCACCCCTGGTCGAGGGGCTCGACCTGTCGCCGGAGGCGTTCCCGCACATGTCGGTGGCGGAGACAACCGTCGCCGGCGTCCCTGCGCGACTGTTCCGGATCTCCTTCACCGGTGAGCTCGGCTTTGAGATCAATGTGCCCGCGCGTCACGGGCGCGCGGTCTGGGACAAGGTTGCGGCGGCGGGTGCGGATCACGGCATCACCCCCTACGGCACGGAGAGCATGCACGTCCTGCGGGCCGAGAAGGGCTACATCATCGTCGGCCAGGACACGGACGGCACTGTGACCCCGGCCGATGCGGGACTGTCCTGGGCAATCGGGAAGAAGAAGCCAGATTTCGTCGGCAAGCGCTCGCTCGCCCGCCCGGATCTTGTGGCGGCGGGGCGGAGGGAGCTCGTCGGCCTCCTCGCCGATGACAAGCTTGAGGAGGGGGCGCAGATCGTCCTCGACCCGTCCGAGCCGATGCCGATGACGATGCTGGGTCATGTCACATCGTCTTACCAGAGCGCGGCGCTGGGCCGGCCCATTGCGCTCGCCCTCCTCGCCGACGGCCACAGCCGGATGGGGGAGCGTGTGCATATTCCTATGCCGGGTGCTACGCTGTCGGCCGAGGTCACAAGCCCCGTTTTTTATGATCCCGACGGCGATCGGCTGAAGCTCTAGGAGACCGCCCATGAACGAGCTTGCCCGAGACCTGCTGCCCGCCGCGACGGTGATCACCGCTCTCGCGCCCGCCTGCCGCTTCTCGCTTCGCATCGCGCCGCAGGACGGGGTGGAGGCTGCCGGCCCGCTCGGGTTCGCGCTTCCGGAGCGGATCGGTGCCCGCGCCAGCGCAAACAGTGTCGAAGCGCTCATGCTGGGCCCCGATGAATGGCTGATCCTCGCGCCAGAGGCTGCGCGGGAGCGGTTGGTGAGCGGCTTCGAGGCGCTTTCTGCGGTCCACAGTTGTGTCGACATCTCGGACCGCGAGATCTCGCTCAGCATCGGCGGGCCGGGCGTTTTGGATCTCCTCTCCGTCGGATGTCCGCGCGACCTCGCCGCCCTGCCTGAGGGCGAAGCGCGTCGGACAGTGTTCGACGGTGTCTCGGTCGTTCTCTGGCGCGACGGGTCCGAGAGCTTCAGGCTCGATGCCTGGCGGTCGTTCATGCCCCATATCGAGAGCTTGCTGGCATCCGCTGAGCGTGCGCGAGCGGCGGATTGCAACCGGACCTGACCCCTATTTGTGCGGCGCACGCCCCGAGAGATGGGCTTGCCAGACGCGGTAGCGTCTTTGGCCCGTGATTTCGCGCACGAGCCCGAGTGCTGCCATGATCTCAATGTTGCGGCGGATGGCGTCGCGGCTCGCCCGCGTGTCGGACGCTGCGACCTGAACGGAGAGCATCGGCCAACTTGCAAACGCCCGTCGGAGGGCGCGGGGCGTCCGCCCGGACATCGAGGACATGGCGTCCGCCGCCGCCTCTTCCCAGAGCTCGAGCCGCTCAAGCTCCGCAAGGGCTGCGTGGGTTGCGGCATCGGCCGCCTCGATCCAGGCTTTGTACCAGGGGGCAGGCCGGTGCGGCACCAGACCCGGCCCACCGGCGAGCGGCAGGAAGAGCGCGCCGCGTCCGCCAGCCCGCGCCGCGTGGCGCGCGGCCGCGACGCTCGCCTCTGTCTCCAAGAGGGCGCCGTCGCCCAGCCATTGAAGGTGGAGCCGGGCGGCCACCGTCACCGGATGCAGGTCGCTTTCCGGTGGCGGCTCGCGTCGGCCGTCCGCGGGGCGGCCCAGAAATGTCTCAAGGTCGTCAGCGGGTCCCGGACCGGCCGACAAGCGTCTCCGCGCCCAATCCGCGCGTTGGAGCGCCAGCGTGTCGGTCCCCGCGCCGCCTTGCCGCGCCGCAGCCCAGAGCGCCAGTCGGTCAACAGCCACTCGGTCGCCCGCGCGCCAGCTGAGATGCGAGGCTTCGAGGAGGGCGAGGCGATGTCGCCATCCGTCGGGTGCGCGGCGCAACCGCTCATCGAGCGCTCCAAAGGCTGTGCAAAGACGCGCAAGCGCAACAGCCTGCGAGGCCTCAGCTTGAGCCCAAACGTCCTCCCGGAACTGCGCGCCATCCCCCATAGTGTGTCCAGACTGCCAGACACTACGAGATTTAGAAACCCCAACCCGTTGACTGAGGCAATTCTTCCAGAGGGCCGCCGTCCGAGACCCTCTCTGATTGTCGTCAGGGCAGGGATCTTGACGTGACCCAAGTTCTGGTGCCGGGCGCCGTCCCGCTCGGGCAACTCGATGCGCTGTGGCGCGGGGGCATGGATGTACGGCTTGCGTCCCACGAGGGTCTTGCGGATGCCGTGCGGATCGTGTCGGAGGCGGCCGCGGGAGGGCCGGCCATCTACGGGGTGAATACGGGCTTCGGCAAACTTGCCAGCGTCAAGATCGGGGCAGAACGCACGGCGGAGCTCCAGCGAAACCTCGTCCGGTCGCATGCAGCGGGCGTCGGTGCGCCGCTCGACATTCCGACGACGCGTCTGATGATGATCCTGAAACTCATCTCGCTCGGGCGTGGGGCCTCAGGGATCCGGCCGGAGACCGTGTCGCTTCTCGAAGCGATGCTCCGCCGGAACGTGACGCCGCGGGTCCCGGTGCAAGGGTCTGTCGGTGCATCTGGGGACTTGGCGCCGCTTGCGCATATGGCGGCGGTGTTGATCGGGGAGGGGGAGGCGGTCGTCGATGGCAGCGCGCGCTCTGGGCGCGACGCCCTCCTCGATGCTGGACTGGCGCCGGTGACGCTCGGCCCGAAAGAAGGGCTGGCGCTCCTCAATGGCACTCAGTTTTCGACGGCGGTCACTCTCGCGGCGCTCTTTGACGGATGGCGCCTCTTTCAAACGTCGATCCTGACCGCAGCGCTCTCCACAGATGCGATCATGGGGTCAACCGACCCGCTCCGCCCGGAGATCCATGCCCTGCGCGGCCACCGCGGCCAGATCGAGGCGGCAGCGGCCCAGGCGCGCCTGATGCAAGGCTCCGCCATCCGGGAGAGCCACCGCGACGGCGACGCGCGGGTGCAGGACCCGTACTGCATCCGCTGCCAACCGCAGGTGGCGGGTGCTGCGGCGGACCTGATGCGCTTTGCCGCCGCGACACTCGAGGTCGAGGCCAATGCGGCGACCGACAACCCCCTGGTGCTCGCCACCGGCGACATCGTCTCGGGCGGCAACTTCCATGCCGAGCCTGTGGCCTTTGCCGCCGACCAGATCGCTCTGGCGCTCGCTGAGATCGGCGCCATCGCACAGCGCCGGATCGCGCTGATGGTCGACCCGGCGCTCAGCTTCGACTTGCCACCGTTCCTCACGCCCGAGCCCGGGATCAACTCCGGTCTGATGATCGCAGAGGTCACCTCGGCCGCGCTGATGAGCGAGAACAAGCACCTCGCCAATCCCTGCTCGACGGATTCGACGCCGACATCGGCCAATCAGGAGGATCATGTCAGCATGGCGGCCCATGGCGCGATGCGACTGCGGAAGATGACGGAGAACCTGGCCGCAATCCTGGCAATCGAGGCCATTGCCGCCGCCCAGGGCATCGGGTTTCGCGCACCGCTCCGCACGTCTCCGCCCCTGGAGACGGCGATTGCGCGCCTCAGGATGCGCGTGCCGGACCTAGGCGAGGACCGCGTTCTGGCCCCGGACATCGCGGCGGCAACGGATCTTGTCCAGACCGGTGCGCTCCTCGAGGGGGTGGAGATGCCCGCGCTCAGCGAAGGATAACGGCAGGAGGGTCGGATGACGGCTTGGATCAAGATGATCTCGGATGAGGATGCGGACGACACGCTCAGCGCTGCGCTGTCCCTCGCGCGGACGCCGCACGGGACTGTGGACAATGTGATGCGCGTGCACTCGCTCCGCCCGTCGACGATGGTGGGGCATGTGACGCTCTACCGGGCGTGCCTTCACGACGAGACGAACACGTTGCCGATGTGGCTGCAGGAGGTGATCTCCTCCTATGTCTCGGTGCTGAACACCTGCCCCTATTCCTACGCCAACCACTGGGCGAACGCGCGTCACCTGATCGGAGACGACGCGCGGGCGGACGCGATTGAGTCGTCGCTTCAGGCGCGCCGCCCGGAGGACGCGTTCGAGGGCGCGGAACTCGCCCTACTCCGATATGCTGAGAAGCTTACGATGGCGCCGGGGGAGATGGTGGAGGCCGATGTGGCGGGCCTCCGCTCCGCGGGTCTCACCGACGGCGAGATTCTCGAGGCCAATCAGATCGTTGGCTACTTCAACTATGTGAACCGACTTCTAAATGGGCTTGGGGTCACGACGTCCGGGGATGTTGTGGGGTACTACGCGGGCTAGGAGTGATCTGCGACGCTTTGCCTGGGGCACGCGTGCGGGGGCTCGTGCATCCTGGGGTTGGGGTGTCGAGGAGGCTGTCACGATGCGTCTCGTCTGTCTCGCCTGTTTGATCTTGCTCACCGCATGCGGCGGTGGGTCGGGCCTCGTCTACGGCGATCACGATCCCTACGACTGGGGCCGCCGGGCGCCCAATGACTACGAGGTGCATGGGCTTGATGTGTCGCGCTGGCAGGGCGACGTCGACTGGCGCGCTGTGGCGCGCGCTGGCGTCGCGTTCACGTTCATCAAGGCAACCGAGGGCGGAGACCACACCGACCCGATGTTTAAGGCGCATTGGACCGGC
>JBCCWM010000186.1:0-8317 GCA_039193505.1 Pseudomonadota bacterium
GACAAGGGCCGAAGAGAGGTCGAGGAGCCGCTCCTCCGCCTCAAGGCTCTCTTCCCGGGCGGAGAGGAGCCAGACCGTGATGGTGAGAAGCGCGCGGTCGGTTTCGGAGAAGTCGTCCTCGGCGGCCGGGCGGACAAAGCCCGGGACGGGGCCCATGGCGCGCGAGGACCGGAGATGCGCGAAGAAGGCGGCGGCGTTCTCGCTCGGCCGCCCATCCGTGCCGCGTGTCTGCCCGAGATGCGCGGCGAGGAGTGTCTCGCTGATCAGCTCATGATGGCCGAGCTCCGCCGTGCGGATATGCTCCCACGCGTAGCTCAGCACTTTGGCGGTCGTGGCGGCGGCCCCCGCCTCGGTCTGGTGGCCCGTGACAAGGTCTGCGGCGGTTTGAATGTCCTGCGCCGTGATGGGCGCAACCATCAGGCGTTTGCTCGCCGCCTCGAGCGCGCCGAGCGCCTCGCGAAAGCGCTCCGCCATCGGCGCGGGCAGAAGGCGTGTCGCGGGCTCCAGCACCTCCTCCGTCGCATCGGCGATGACTGCCACGCCCCGCAGCGCATCCCGGAGCGGCATGTGCAGGTCGGGCAGAAAGCTGAGCGGGGTCGCCTGGCGTCGCATCGGGCAGGTTCCTTGTTCAGGGATCCATATACGCCCGCTTGGGTGTCTGTTCCATGAATTTCAGGGTCGCCGCCAGCGTGCTCACCACGGCTTGAGAGCCGAGCCCCATCGCGTTCTGCGCCGACGCGGCCTGGCCGAGCTCGATGCACTCCCGCATCGGGCGGCCGAGATGGAGGCCCGTCGCAAAGCCCGCGTTGAAGCAGTCGCCGCACCCGCAGGTGCACACCGCCTCGATCTCAAAGGCGGGAAGGTCGATTTTGCCGCCTGTCGCGTCGCGATACATCGCGCCATCGGCGCCGAGTGTCAGGATCACAGCGCCCGTGCCCTGGTCGAGGAGGAAGGCCGCGATCGCCTCAAAATCCGTCATGCCGGAGAGGGCCATCGCCTCCTCCTCCGAGGGCATGAAGTAGTCGGTGTGGGCGAGGAGTGGGCGGATCAGTGCCAAGTCCTCAGCGGTCGAGGCGAAGACGTCGAGCGTGGTGGTGATCCCGCGGCGCTTGGCCTCTGCCAGCACTTCGGCGTTCCGGCCGGTGTCCATGGCGTCCATCAGACCGACGCCGCCGATATGGAGGATCTTGGTGTCGAGCACATCTTCGAGCGCTGCGTCATCCACAAAGAACCCCGCCGTCGCCCCCCGTTTGTGGAGGGCGGGACGCGCCCCGTCGGGCCGGGTGGTCACGACGCTCGAGGAGGTCATGAACCCCTCGCAGCGCTGCATATGCGTCGTGTCGACCTCGAAATCGGCAAGGCGGCGGAGCACCCAGTCGCCCATCAGGTCATGCCCGACGCCGCCAACGGCCTGGACGTTGAGCCCGTGCTTTGCCGCGACAATCGCGGCGGAGCCCGCGGCGCCCGAGACGGCAAGGGCGAAATCCTCGACAAAGTAGGTGTCGCCCCCCGGAGGCAGGTCCGTCACAGGGCGACAGAGGGCGTCGAATGTGTAGAAGCCGATGGAGGTGTAGTCGTAGGTCATCCGATCCGCTGGCCGCTCTCGGCGTCGAACAAGTAGAGATGTGCGGGATCAAACGCGATCCCCTCGGGCGTGTCGAGGGGGGCGCGGTAGGCGCGATCCGCCTTGATCTCAAAATAGCTCTCGCCCGATTTCAGAGTTAGGTAGGTGACATCGCCCGTCGGCTCGACACCGTACACCGTACCTTTGAGATGCGCGTCGCCACTCGTGACGCGACAATCCTCCGGCCGAATGCCAAGCGTGACGGGGCCGCCCAAATGGCTGGGCAAGTCTGGAACTTCGATCCCGGGCGCGCGGAACGTGCCCTCGCGCACCTCGCCCGCGATCAGGTTCATGGGTGGTGCGCCGATGAAGCCCGCGACGAAGGTGTTCGACGGATCGCTGTAGATCTCGTCCGGCGTTCCGATCTGCTGGATCTGGCCCGCCTGCATGATCACGATCCGGTCGGCCAGCGTCATCGCCTCGATCTGGTCATGGGTGACGTAGACGGTCGTGATCTTCAGCTCTCGCTGGATGTGTTTGATCTGCACGCGCATCGCCTGGCGGAGCTTGGCGTCAAGGTTCGAGAGCGGCTCGTCCATCAGAAAAGCCTGCGGCTGGCGGACGATGGCGCGCGCGAGGGCGGCGCGCTGGCGCTGACCGCCGGAGAGGGCCGAGGGCTTTCGGTCGAGATACTCGCTCAACTCCGTCATATCGGCGGCGCGGCGCACCAGGCCGTCCTGCTCGGGTTTGGGCACGCCCCGCATGCGGAGCGGGAAGCGGATGTTCTCATAAACGCTCATATTGGGGTAGAGCGCGTAGCCCTGGAACACCATCGCGACGTCGCGGTCGCGGGCGTCGACCTCGTTCATCAGCTCGCCGTCCATGCGGACCTCGCCCTCGGAGGGCTCCTCGAGGCCTGCGATCATCCGCATCGTTGTTGTCTTGCCGCAGCCTGAGGGGCCGAGGAACACCACGAACTCCTCATCGGCGATATCGATGTTGACATCGCGCACACCCCAGACCGCGCCCCAGCGCTTTTGGATGCCGCTGAGCTCTATCCGTGCCATCGCCTAGCCTTTGACTGCGCCGAGGGTCAGGCCGCGGCTGAGATGTTTCTGGATCGCAACGACCACAAGGAAGATCGGCAGGAACGCCAGGAACGCGACGAGCGCGATGGCATTGTAGATCACCCCATCCGAGCCGCCGGTGAAGTTCGCGAGTGCGACCGACATCGTGTAGGCATTGGGCGTCGAGGCGATGAGCAGTGTGAACAGGAACTCGTTGATCGCAAAAATCATCGCGATGACGGAGGCAGTGATGATGCCGGGCAGGATCGCGGGGATGATGATCTCCCAGAGGATGCGGAGGTCCGAGGCGCCGTCGGTCCGCGCCGCATCCTCGAGCTCTTTCGGGATGTCGAGCATGTAGGAGCGGATGATCCAGGTTACGACCGAGAGGTTGATCGCGGCATAGACGAACATCAGCGCCCAGATTGTGTCGAGGAGGCCCGCGTTCCGGAACAGGAAGAAGATCGGGATCGCGACGATCGCGGGGGCCATCATCCGGGTCGACAGGATGTAGAAGCCGATGTCGTCGCGCCCCCGAAACTCATAGCGGGAAAGCGCGAAGGCCGCGGGGATCGCGAGGATGAGGTCGATGACCACCGAGCCGATGATGGCGAGGACGGAGTTCCGGAGGTAGCGGCCCATCGGCCAGTCCTCCCAGATCATGTGCCAGGCATCGAGGCTGAAGGTCGGCCAATAGATCGGTTGCGGCGTGATGATCTCCACCCGCGGGCGGAGGCCGATCGACAGGAACCAGAGGACGGGGGCCAGGCAAAAGAGCGCCCAGGTCCCGAGGATCAGGTAGCGGACAAAGAGGCTCTCGCCCTTGGCGCGGCGGAGGCTTGGCATCCCGCTCACTCCCGCGCTGAGACGAAGGCGCGCTTCACGACGAGCTGCGCGATGATGATGGTCAGGATCAGCATCACGACCGAGGCGGCCGAGGCGTATCCGAAATTGAAGAACTTAAAGCCCGTCCGGTAGATGAAGTAGCTGATCGTCTCGGTCCCGAAGGCGGGTCCGCCCTTGGTGATGATGAAGACATTGGTGAACATCGTCGTGATGTCGATGCCCCGCAGGATCAGCGCGACCGCGATCACGGGCTTCATCAGCGGCAACGAGATGTTCCAGAAGATCGCAAACCAGGACGCGCCGTCGAGGCGCGCGGCCTCTTCCACCTCCTCGTCCTGGCCCTGGAGGGCAGCCACGAAGATGATGAAGAGGAACGGTGTCCACTGCCAGACATCGGCGAGGATCAGAAGGCTCCGGCTCATCCAGACTGAAGATTGGATGGCGAGGTTCTGCTCGATCAGGCCGATCCGGATCAGAATGTCGGAAAAGACCCGCGCATCGAGGAAGGAGAGCTTGAAGATGAAGGCCACGGCCGATGGCATGAAGAGCATCGGGACCAGAAACACGATCCGCCAGCCCCGGACCCAGGGATCGCGATAGGCGTAGAAGGCGAGGGCAAGCGCGATCAGACACTGGAGCGTCAGTGCGATGGAGCCCATCAGGAAAGTGTTCCAGAGCGCGCCCCAGAACTGGTAGTCAGCGAAGAGACGCTCGTAATTGGCAAAGCCCACCGGCCGCCAGGGGCCAAATTTCACCGCGTAGAAGCTCTGGATGATCGCGTAGATGCCCGGGTAGAGCGTGATCAGCATCAGATAGAGGACCGCGGGCGCGACCAGCAGGTAGGGAAACAGTGTCTTCAGGCGCCGGCTCCGGCGCCTGAAGGTTCGCTTGGCGGCCGGTTTGGCCGGGGCGGCGTCCGCCACCCCGGGCTCCGACCAGGAGGAACCGCTCATGCGATGATCCCGTTCTCCGTCTCTGCCGGCCTTAGAACGGGAGGGGTTTGCCCTCGCCGACATAGAGGCCCGGCGCTGCTGCGGCATAGTCTACCGGATCGTTGCCGGCGTAGAACCCGTTCTCGGACATGATCTGCTTGACTGCGGCGGCGGCGTTGTCGAGCGCCTCCTTCGCAGTGATCTGGCCGACCACGGCGCGGTTGATCTCGTTGCCGATGGCCTGCTCGATCGGGAACGCCCCCGGCAGCCGGGGGGAGCACCACGCGTGATCCAGGCTGTCGCCCCAGACTCTTGCGGGCTGCGAGACCGCCTGCAGATTCTCGTTCGTCAGGACTGAGCGGTAGCCGGGCGCCACACCGTTCGCATTCGCCTCGTTCATCGCCATGATCGAAGCGGTGGTGAGGAAGCCGAGCATCAGGAACGCGCCCTCGGGGTTTTGCGCCGAGGCCGAGACGCAGGAGGTGGAGCCCGCGATGTTCGGCGGCGCGAACCGCCCGCCCGCGATCCGCGGCTCGTAGATCGTCACGAAATCGTCGACGATCTGGGACTGGTCGGGCCGCATCGCCTGGGTGCCGCTGTCCTGCCAGCTGACATTTGTCGCGACCTGCCCGCCGAGCCAGGCGGCCCGGTTCTCCGGCCATCCGGCGCCGGCATGGCCCGGGTTGGCGTGCTTGGCGAGCTCGAGGATGATCTCGAGGCCCTTCATGCCCGCATCGCCGTTGAAGATCGGCTCCCAGTCTTCATCGAACAGCATCATGCCGGCCTGTGCCGCGATATGCTCCCAAGTGTAGGTTGACCAGAACCCCGGTGCGACCATGAGGCCGACACCGGAGACGCCTGGGGAGACGTTGTTGAGCTCCGCCGCGAGGCGGATCAATTCGTCGTAGGTCGGGACCGAGGTCGCCTTGTCGATCGGCCCGCCCAGCGCCTGCTCCACAAACCCTTTGCGGAGGTGGACCATCTGGATGTCGCAGTCGAACGGGATGCCGTACATCTGGCCGTTGAAGAAGCCGTAGTTCAGACGGTAGGTGTCGTAGAAATCGTCGAGCGGCAGGCCCCACTTCGCCGCGAAGTCGTCGAGCGGGAAGAGGAAGCCGGGCGCTGCGAAGTCTCCGAGCCAGGGGGAGAAGAACTGCAGCGCGTCAAAGGACGCGTTGCCCGAGATGAACTCCGCCAGCGCTTTGTCGTAGAAACTGTCATCGGGGATCGGCACCAGCTCGACCTCGATGCCCGAGAGCTGCAGGAAGGGCTCGAGCCCCTCGGCCGCGGATTCCTGGTCGGCCGCGCCGATCGCGAACCGGACCGTGGAGCCTGCAAGCTCCGAGCGGACCTGCTCCCAATCAACCGTGCGGATCCAGTCTTTGGAGTTGTCCCAGATCAGCTTCTCATCGGACATCCCGTAGAGCTCGCGGTAGTCGTCGCGCACATAGCCCGAGATCGAGATCTGGTCGAGCACGCTCTGCGGGTCGGGCAAATGGCCGCCCGCGAGGGCCGGCCGCGCGAGGCCCGAGGCCGTCAGAGCGGTGAGCCCTGTTGCCGCACCCGATTTCATAAAGCCGCGACGGCTTGATTTTGCGCCGAAGTTCATCCGAGTCTCCTCCCTGTCGACACGAGCAGAGTGTCCGTCAGCGCAGTGACCGCGCTGATCTGTTATGAACACTTATACTCTCAACCGAACGTTTGTTCATAGGTCAAGAGCTGTCAAGGATCGTTTTGGCTCGCCACCACTCTGTGCGGCGCAACATTTTTTGGTGCGCCGCACGCTATGGTCTAGCCGCCCTTAGCCCCGTTTGAACAAATGGTTTGACTTTGACACATAAGTTCAAAACAGTGCCACCAGGTCGAGCACGTGGAAAGAGGCGGTGATGGGCTCCAACATTGCATTGACCGGGCTGGCCCGCGATCTTGCGGCCCGCGCCGAGGCTGGGCAGCCGGTCCGCATCGGGCTCGTTGGGTCGGGCGAGATGGGCACGGACATCGTCACCCGAGCGCGCATGATGGATGGCGTGGATGTGGCGGCCATCGCTGACATCACGCCGGCCGCCGCTCACCGTGCCGTCGAGATCGCCCACCGTGAGGGGGGGCAAAGCGTCGACGCGGCGTCGCCCGATGCGGTTGCCGCGGCCATCGAGGCGGGCAAGACGGCCGTCACCACGGCGGATGTGATGCTCGAAGCCGGGCAGATCGACGTGGTGATTGACGCCACGGGCGTGCCCGCCGTGGGCGCTGAGATCGGGCTGGCAGCGATGGAGCGGGGCAAGCACCTCGTCATGATGAATGTCGAGGCCGACGTAACCATCGGCGCATATCTCCGGCGCGAGGCCGACCGGCTGGGCGTGGTCTACAGCCTCGGCGCCGGCGACGAGCCCTCGTCCTGCATGGAGATCATCGAGTTCGTGACGGCGATGGGCCACAAGGTGGTCTGCGCCGGAAAGGGCAAGAACAACCCGCTCAACTTCGATGCAACTCCGGATGGGTACATAGCAGAGGCTGAGCGCCGGAACATGAACCCCCGAATGCTGGTCGAGTTCGTCGATGGCTCGAAGACGATGGTCGAGATGTCGGCGATCGCGAATGCGACGGGCCTTGTGCCGGACATCGACGGCATGCACGGGCCGGCGGCGGGACCGAAGGACCTGGCAACCACTCTGATCCCGGAGAAGGATGGTGGGCTTTTGTCGGCGCCTGGGCGGGTCGATTATTCTGTCGGCGCAGGGCTGGCGCCTGGGGTCTTTGTGATCTGCGAGGCGGAGCATCCGCGGGTCTGGGAGCGGATGACGGATCTCAAGATGGGCGACGGCCCCTATTTTGCGTTCATCCGGCCCTATCACCTCACCTCGCTCGAGGTGCCGCTGACCTGCGCGCGCGCGGTTCTCTATGGCAAAGCCGACATGATCCCGCTCCCGAAGCCGGTGGCGGAGGTCGCGGCCGTCGCCAAGCGAGACCTTGTCCCGGGAGAGACGCTCGATCTTTTGGGGGAATACGCCTACCGCGCTTGGGCGATCGAGGCAGAGCGCGCGCGGCACCTGAAGGCGCGGCCCGCAGGCCTGTTGCCGGGCGCCGTCGTGACGAAGCCGATCGCGAAGGGCGCGCTTCTGACGGCGGAGAACACGGCGCTGCCACCCGGCTCCAAAATCGCTGAGCTCCGCCGGCGCCAGGATGAGATGGTCTATGGGGAGCTCGTCGATGGCTGACGCGGCGCGGACCGAGGACAACGTGCCTTACGCCATCCGCGCCTACCCGGCGGCAGCGCTCGTTGACGCGCTGCGCAAGATGCACCTCATCCGCCGCTTCGAGGAGGGGGCGGAAGACAGCTACATGCGCGGGCTCATCCACGGCACAATGCACCTCTCGATCGGGCAGGAAGCCTCGGCCGTCGGGGCGTGCATGGGGCTGACGGACAGCGACAAGATCACCTCGACCCATCGGGGGCACGGCCATTGTATCGCGAAGGGCGCCGATCTTGGGCGCATGTTCGCTGAGTTTTTCGGGAAGGAGACCGGGTACTGCCGGGGCCGCGGCGGCTCGATGCACATCGCGGATGTCGCGAAGGGCAATCTTGGCGCCAATGGGATCGTCGGGGGTGGCCTGCCCATCGCGGTGGGCGCCGCGCTTTCGGCCAAGCGGCTCGGCACCGGGGCGGTCACGGTCTGTTTTTTCGGCGACGGGGCGAACAACGAGGGGGCGTTTCACGAGGCGCTCAACATCGCCTCCGTCTGGACCCTGCCAGTGGTGTTCGTCTGCGAGAACAACAAGTACGGCATGTCGACATCGACCGAGCGCTCGACAGCCGTGAAGCACATCGCGGAGCGGGCGGCGGCCTATGCGATGCCCGGCATCACGGTCGACGGCAACGATTTCTCGGCAGTGACTGAGGCCGTCGATGC
>JBCCWM010000187.1:0-8248 GCA_039193505.1 Pseudomonadota bacterium
CGCAACCGGATCGAGATCCTGTTCGGCAGGCTCAAAGATTGGCGGCGTGTCGCAACGCGATACGACAGATGCCCCAAGGTCTTCCTCTCAGCCGTCGCCCTCACAGCACTCGTCATTTACTCGCTATGAGTCCTGAGCCTAAGGGGCTTTAGCGCTTCCCCGCGACCCAACGGCTCGTCGAAATCCAGGGCGTCGTTGGGACTTGGGAATTCGGTTCGGGCTCTCCTCACCGACCGGGTTGGCGGTCGCACAACTGAGGACGAACGACCAAAGTCCGAACGCTTTCCAACGACCAGTTCATGAGAGGGTGCAGTCGTCGGTGCCCCCCATTCCATGATGAACTCTGGCCACCCGGTCGGTTCTGCGAACGTGTTACAGATCTGCAGAAGCAGGGGTGACGCCGAGGATCGCGCCGCTGACGGGCGGCGCGATCCTTCGCTCAGTGAGCGGCGGGACCCGTTTGGGCCGCACCTGCGCTCGCGGCCGCTGCGGCGGCGGCGGCCTCTGCGGCTTCATCCCAATCGACCGGCTCAGGTTCCGACGTCAGGGCGACCTTCAGGACCTCCGTCACATTGCCGACAGGGATGATCTCAAGACCGTCTTTCACGTTGTCGGGGATGTCCCGCAGATCCTTCATGTTGTCGTTCGGGATCAACACCGTCGTGATGCCGCCGCGGAGGGCTGCGAGCAGCTTCTCCTTGAGGCCGCCGATGGGCAGGACATTGCCGCGGAGCGTCACCTCTCCGGTCATCGCGACATCACGGCGGACGGGGATCCCGCTCAGGACCGAGACGATCGAGGTGACCATGGCAATCCCGGCCGACGGCCCATCCTTCGGCGTCGCGCCTTCGGGCACGTGGACGTGGATGTCGAGCTTCTCGAACTCAGGCGGCTTGATGCCGAGATCGGGACTGCGCGAGCGGACGTAGGAGCTGGCCGCGTCGATCGACTCCTTCATCACGTCGCCGAGCTTGCCCGTGGTCTTCATCCGACCCTTGCCCGGCAGCCGAAGCGCCTCAATCGAGAGGAGATCGCCGCCGACCTCCGTCCACGCGAGCCCCGTGGTGACGCCGACGCTGTCGCTCTCTTCCGCGAGACCGTACTTGAAGCGACGCACGCCCAGAAGCTCCTCAAGGAGATCAGGGGTGACGACGAGCGTCTCGACCTCACCTTTCACGATCTTGGTCACGGCTTTCCGCGCAAGTTTCGCGAGCTCCCGCTCGAGGTTTCGCACGCCGGCCTCGCGCGTGTAGTAACGAATGATGTCGGTCATCGCCTCGTCGGTCAGCTCGAACTCCCCTTTCTTGAGCCCGTGGCCCTTGAGTTGCTTGTCCAGCAAGTGCTGGCGCGCGATCTCGCGCTTTTCGTCCTCGGTGTAGCCCGACAGCGGAATGATCTCCATCCGGTCGAGAAGCGGACGCGGCATGTTGTAGGAGTTCGCGGTCGTCAGAAACAACACATTCGAGAGATCGTATTCGACTTCCAGATAGTGGTCCATGAAAGTGCTGTTCTGCTCAGGATCCAGAACCTCGAGCATCGCGGACGCCGGATCACCCCGGAAGTCCTGGCCCATCTTGTCGATTTCATCGAGGAGGATCAACGGGTTGATCGTCTTCGCTTTCTTCATCGACTGGATGATCTTGCCCGGCATGGAGCCGATATAGGTCCGCCGGTGGCCACGGATCTCGGCCTCGTCCCGGACACCGCCGAGCGAGATGCGGATGAACTCCCGATTGGTTGCCTTGGCCACGGACTTGCCGAGGGATGTCTTTCCAACGCCCGGTGGACCGACAAGGCAGAGGATCGGGCCCCTCAGCTTCTGGCTCCGCTGCTGAACGGCCAGATACTCCAGGATCCGCTCCTTGACCTTCTCGAGACCGTAATGGTCGTCGTTCAGGATCTTCTCGGCGTTGTGGAGATCCTTCTTGATCCGGGAGCGCTTGCCCCAGGGGATCGAGAGCATCCAGTCGAGATAGTTCCGCACGACCGTCGCTTCGGCCGACATCGGGCTCATGTTGCGGAGCTTTTTCAACTCCGCCTCGGCCTTGTCGCGCGCCTCCTTGGACAGCTTGGTCTCGGCAATCTTTCGTTCGTATTCAGACGCGTCATCCGTGCCGTCGCCCTGATCGCCAAGCTCGCGCTGGATCGCCTTCATCTGTTCGTTGAGGTAATACTCGCGCTGGGTCCGCTCCATCTGCGTTTTGACCCGGCTCTTGATCTTCTTCTCGACCCGGCGAACTGAGATTTCGCCCTGCATCAGGCCATAGATCTTCTCCAGCCGCTCGCCCACGTCGAACGTCTCCAAAAGCTCCTGCTTTTCTTCGAGCTTGACTCCGAGATGGCCGGCGACGGTGTCAGCGAGATGCGACGGACCTTTGGTTTCCGAGACTGCGCTGACGGCCTCCTCGGGGACGTTTTTGTTGAGTTTCGAGTAGCGCTCGAACTCCTCCGCGATGGTGTTGACGAGGGCAGAGACCGTGTCGGGATCGCCCGGCGTCTCCTCGATCATCACCCCTTCGGCCTCAAAGAACTCATCGTTCTCCAGGAAATCGGTGATCCGCGCGCGCTGCCGCCCTTCGACCAGCACTTTGACCGTTCCGTCGGGAAGTTTCAGCAGCTGCAATACGTTGGCCACGACGCCGACATCGTAGATGCCGTCGTGCGCCGGGTCCTCTTCGGATGGGTCGCGTTGACTGGCAAGCAGGATCTGCTTGTCGTCGCGCATCACCTCCTCCAGTGCACGAACCGATTTCTCACGGCCCACAAACAGCGGCACGATCATCTGGGGAAAGACCACGATGTCTCGGAGCGGCAGGACGGGAAGGGTGATGCTGCTCTGGTCTGGCATAGATATGTCCTTATAGCTGCAAGGCGCCACGGTCCCGAACCTTGCGGCAACGCGCGGACCTCCGTTCAGAATGGAGTAGGTGTGCCCTCAAACACACGAATTCAAGCTTAACTCAACCGTGATCCCTCGGGGCGCCGGTGACAAGCGTGCCCCGAGCACTTGGTTGACGCCGGCTTCAGGACAGCAGCCGCGCCTCGCCCGCGATCGCCACAGGGCGCGCCGGCGGCCAAGCGGATTGGGCGAGATCCGGGAAGAGACGGAGGATCTCGGCGCGTGTGTTCGCGGACAGCGCGTCGAGCGCGGAGCTGTTCGGGGCGAAACTCTCGCTGAGTGCACCGTCCGAGATCACAATCTCGTGCCGCTCAAAGAGTAGGTGCACATAGCTGACCAATCCGCCCATCTGGCGCCGGATCTTGTCGCCGTCGACGAGGTGGTGCGCGGGCACCAACAGCCCTGCCGGCGCGTCGAAGGCTGCGGCGCGCGAGCCTCTGATCAGCATGCGGTGATTGGGTGACACTGTGAGCCTGCGCCGGTTTCCGAAGGCTCCGGGCTCAAAGACCACCGGTGCCAGCTCACCCGCGGCCCGCACTGTGGTGACACCGCGCCAGCGGAGCGGCTGCGCGCCGCAGTCGAGGGTCGAGACGAAATCTCCGGGCAAAAGGCTCTCGACCGGGCGCTCTCCCTCGGGCGTCTCGATCAGGGTTCCCGCCGCGAAGCAGAGAAGCGACTCGTAGGTTGGCGACGGCTCGATCGTCTCGTCGTCGGGCTCTTCAGAGACCTGATACTCGTCGGTGACAATATAGGACCCGGGCTCAAGCGTGCTGACGCCGCCCTCGACCGCCCAGCCGATCATCCGCCCCTCAAGGACCACTGCGTAGACCTCGACGGGCTCTTCGCCATTGGTGATCGTGCAGCCCCGATCGATATAGACCCGAGCGTCCGAGCCCTCGAGGAACTGGTTGGCATCCTCGACACCCTCAGCTTCGCTGCCGCTGAAGACGTCGTCATCATCTGAGACGGAGACGGTCACCGTCTCCAAATCGCTCACGCGAAAGACACTGGGGCTGTCGTCGCCTCTAATCAGTACACCGCTCGCTGGCGCCAACACTCTAATATCCGGCATGTCCCCATCCCTGGCATCCGTTACCTACAGTTTAAAGACAATTGCATATGTTCAGGATTCACCAAAGCAGCGATCGTCACACGAGCGCCAGGAGATCCCCTTCTTCTCGTGCAGAGTGAAAACCTGCAACGTACCCGGCCAGATTTCCCGCGGCGATTGCACTCCGAAGACCGGCCATAAGCTCTTGGTAGTAGTGGAGATTGTGCCATGTCAGCAGCATTGAGGAGATGATCTCCTGCGCCTTGAACACGTGGTGCAGATAGGCTCGGGCGTAGTTTCTGCAGGCCGGGCATGTGCAGTCGGGGTCGAGGGGGCGCGGATCCTCCGCGTGGCGCGCGTTCTTGATGTTGATGACGCCACGCCGTGTGAAGGCCTGGCCGGTCCGACCGGAGCGGGACGGCAACACGCAGTCGAACATGTCGATCCCCCGCTCGACGGCACCGACGATGTCATCCGGTTTGCCCACACCCATCAGGTAGCGCGGCTTCTCGTCGGGCAGTTGACCGGGCGCGTAGTCGAGAACCTCGAACATGGCGCCCTGCCCCTCGCCCACCGCGAGCCCACCGATGGCGTAGCCGTCAAAACCGATCTCCCGGAGGCGCTCTGCACTCTGCGCCCTGAGATCGGGGAAAAGACTGCCCTGTTGAATGCCGAAGAGCGCGTGACCCGGACGCTCGCCAAACGCGGCGCGAGAGCGGGCCGCCCACCGCATCGACAGCTCCATCGATTGTGCCGCAGTCGCGTGGTCCGCCGGGTGCGGCGTGCACTCATCGAAGGCCATGGCGATGTCTGAGCCAAGCAGGCGTTGAATCTCCATCGACCGCTCCGGCGACAGCTCCACCTCCGAGCCGTCGATGTGGGAGCGGAACCGCACGCCGGTCTCGTCCATCCGACGCAGATCGGCGAGGCTCATCACCTGAAATCCACCGGAATCCGTCAGGATCGGCCGCTCCCAGTTCATAAAGCGGTGAAGCCCGCCAAGCCGGGCCATCCGCTCGGCCCCCGGGCGCAGCATCAAGTGATAGGTGTTGCCGAGCAGGATGTCGGCACCTGTCTCCCGCACGTTCTCCGGCATCATCGCCTTGACGGTCGCAGCGGTCCCGACAGGCATGAACGCCGGTGTGCGGATCTCGCCCCGAGGCGTTGAGAGAGCGCCCGTGCGGGCGCGACCGTCGCGGTGATCGATGCGAAATTGGATGGCCTCAGTCATGCCGCCTGTTAGCGGGCAGAGATGGGAAACGCCATGGCGCGGCTTTACGGCGCAACGCCAATCCTTATATCTGGCATGACGCGCAACAGAGGGGGGCCGTCGATGCATCCCGAGGCACCGATGGAGGGCACGCCCCTCATCAAGCCATCGACCACCGACCATGCACTCTACGACACGATCGTGGAGGCATGCCGGACGGTATACGATCCGGAGATCCCGGTGAACATCTTCGATCTGGGACTGGTCTACACGATTGAGATCACGTCCGAGAACGATGTCGACGTGATCATGACGCTCACCGCGCCGGGATGTCCGGTGGCGGGCGAGATGCCCGGATGGATCGCGGACGCCATCGAGCCGCTGCCAGGCGTGCGCACGGTGAATGTGCACCTCGTGTGGGAGCCGCAATGGGGCATGGACATGATGTCGGATGAGGCTCGCCTGGAGCTCGGGTTCATGTAGACGGCTCTGCCAGCACTGGCAAAGTCCGCTTTGGCGTCTACCTCTGCTCCACCCAGACAGGAGCTCCCATGATTCGCCCCGCCACCGGCGCGCCGCATACGGCGACGCTGGTCGTCATGACAGGTCTTTCGATCCTGTCGCTCAACATGTTCATGCCGTCCCTTGCCGGGATGGCCGCGGATTTTGAGGTCTCCTACGCCCTGATCTCGATCTCGATCAGCGGCTATTTCGCAACAACCGCCGTCATGCAACTGATCGCGGGCCCACTCTCGGACCGCTATGGGCGCCGTCCGATCGTCTTGGCGGGATTTGCGCTCTTTACGGTGGCGTCGCTCGGATGCGCCGTGGCGCCGACGGTGGAGCTCTTTCTGGTTGCGCGGATCCTGCAATGCGGCATCGTTGCGGGTGCAGCGCTCTCACCCGCGATTGTGCGAGACACGGCCGAGCCGGCGGAGGCAGCCGCGCGGCTGGGCATGATCGGTATGGCCATGGCGCTCGCCCCGATGTTGGCGCCGATCGTTGGGGGTGCGCTCGACCTCGCCTTTGGGTGGCGTGCGAGCTTCCTTGCTGCGGCGCTCGCCGGGTTCGGTGCGCTTCTCCTGGTCTGGCGCGATCTCGGGGAGACGAACCCGGTGCTCGGGCGGAGCCTCCTCGACCAAGTGCGCACCTACCCGCATCTGTTCGGCGATCTCCGGTTTTGGAGCTATGCCGTCACCATCGCGTTCTCGGCCTCAACCTTTTTTGTGTTCATCTCCGGCGCGCCGCTCGTCGGCACCGAGGTCTATGGCCTCACGCCGGCAGAAGTGGGTCTCGCCATGGCGGTCACGCCGCTTGGATACATGATCGGGAATTTCTGGACCAACCGGCTCAGCGGGCGTGTGCCCATGGTTCGTCTGATCATCGCCGGCCGGTCGATCGCTCTCGGGGGCGTTCTGATCGCACTCCTCCTGACGCTCGGGGACCCGTCGGCGATTCTGTTCTTTGGCCTGATGATGGCGGTCGGTATGGGGAACGGCTTGACAATTCCGAATGCTTACACGGGTGCGATGTCGGTGCGTCCCGATCTTGCCGGCAGCGCCTCCGGCGTCTCCGGCGCAATCACCGTCGCCATCGGTGCCGTGATGACGGCTCTGACGGGCATGCTGGTGGGCGCGGCCCCGGATCGCGCGACACTGGCGGCGCTCATGCTGGTGTCGACCGTCTGTGCCTTGCTCGGTGGGTTTGCCATCCGCGCGGCCGAGCGCCCCACGCCGGATCTTGATGCGCGCCGCGCCGTCCCCTAATTGTGAGGGATTGGAGGAGATGCCATGTTCATCCCAGGTCAAAAACCCGTCACGCTGACCCCTGCCGCTGCCGCTCAAATTGCGAAGCTCATGGCCGAGGGGGGATCGGAGGGGCTCAGGATCGGCGTGAAGAAGGGTGGCTGCGCCGGTATGGAATACACGATGGAGTACGTCGCAGCCGCGGATCCCCATGACGAAGTGGTAGAACAGGACGGCGCGCGGGTGCTGATCGCCCCGATGGCGCAGATGTTCCTGTTTGGGACCGAGATCGACTACCAGGTCTCGCTTCTGGAAGCCGGTTTCAAGTTCACCAATCCGAATGTGACCGAGGCCTGCGGCTGCGGGGAATCAATCAAGTTCGCCGGCATGTGACCGTTGCCCGCCCCGGGTGAGGCCTGCTAGGTCCCCTGTGGGGAGGACCAAAGATGCCATCAAAACTCGTCGCCGGGAATTGGAAAATGAACGGCGCAACCAGTGCCGCTGCCATGCTTCGAGAGCTGCCCGCCACACCCGGCTGCGATGTGCTGGTCTGCCCGCCCTTTCCGCTGATCCCTGCCCTTTTAGCGACCGGGACTGTGCCCATCGGCGCGCAGGACTGTCACTGGGCGGATGCGGGGGCGCACACGGGCGATGTCTCTGCACCGCTTTTGGCGGAGCTCGGTGTTCAGGCAGTCATCCTCGGCCATTCGGAGCGGCGTGCCGATCACGGCGAAACCTCCGCTTTGGTCGCGGCGAAAGTGACGGCAGCCCATGCCGCAGGCCTCGCGGCCATCGTCTGCATCGGCGAGACCGAAGCGGAGCGCGACGCCGGCCAAACGCTTGAGATCGTGGGCGAGCAGCTCGCGACATCGGTGCCCGAAGGTGGGACACCGGAGACCTTGGTCGTCGCCTATGAGCCGGTCTGGGCGATCGGCACAAGTCGCACGGCGACACCTGATCAGATTGGCGAAGTCCATTCTGCAATCAGAACCGCGCTCGAGGCGCGGTTTGGTGCGGCAGGGACGGACATTCGGATTCTCTATGGCGGCTCGGTCAAACCCGCCAATGCTGCGGAGATCTTCGCCGTGCCGCATGTGGACGGCGCGCTGGTCGGCGGCGCCTCCCTGAAGGCCGCCGACTTCGCACCTATCATCGAAGCTGCCGCGTCCTAGGTCCGCAGCTCCTCAGAGTAGTAGACCTTCGGTTTGATCTGGTAGTGGAGCGCGAGCCGCTGCAGGGCGATCTTGAGGACCACTTTGCCCGAACGCGCCGACCAACCCAGCCGCCGCTCCGCCGCCTCAAGACCTTCGAGGAGACAACAGACGCGAAGGACAACGTCCGAG